>JAQGKA010000453.1 GCA_028290355.1 Tardiphaga sp.
CCATCGACAGCATCGGGCCGACCGAGGCAAAGGTGACGCCCATCATGACCGGCAGGCGGATGCCGACGCCGGGGAAGCCGATGCACTGGACTAAAGTCGCAAGGCCGCAGGCGAACAGGTCGGCCGAAATCAGGAAGGCGACGTCCTGCGGCGGCAGCTTGAGGGCGCGGCCAATGATCAGCGGGACCGCGACGGCGCCGGCATACATCACCAGAACATGCTGAAGCCCGAGCGCCAGCAGGCGTGGGGTCGGCAATAGTTCGTCGACCGGATGAATCGTGGCAGTCATTGATCTAGCCCCCTATCCCTACTGAAATCGCATGGCATTATGATCGATAGATACAAGCCCCGTGCCAGAAGTATTGCTGCACTTGCGCATTGACCGATGGCACGAAGGTTGCTCGTTATGGACTTGCGCGGCGATCGAATTCCCTTCATCGCCGGCTGAAGCTGCTGGAGGTCACCGCGTGCCGCTTATCAAGAACCGCTATGGAAAAGGCCGTGTCCGCATCATGCGGATTCATCGCGACGGCGACAAGCACCAAGTCAGCCAGCTCAGTATCAAGGCGATGCTCGAAGGCGATTTTGCCCGGGCCTATACCGACGGCGACAACTCGACATCGACCTCGACCGACACCATCAAGAATATCGTCAATGTCACTGCGCGGGAAAACACCGGGCTTTCCACCGAAGAGTTCTGCCAGGTGCTGGCCAAGCGCTACCTCGACCTCTATCGGCAGGCCAGCTCGGTGAGCATCACCGCGCATGAAACGAAGTGGAGCCGGCTGAGCATCGACGGCACGCCACATCCGCACAGCTTTGTGCTCGACAGCAACGGCAAGCCCTTCGTCGAGATATCCGCGACCCGCGACGGCCTGTCGATGAGTTCGGGTCTCGATGGCTTCACCTTCATGAAGTCGACCCAGTCCGGCTGGGAAAACTACTACACGGACAAATATTCGACGATCCAGCCGACCAATGACCGGATGTGCGCCACCAGCATGGTGGCGTCGTGGAAATGGTTGGGCAAGCCGACGAGCTATGCCGCCGCTAACGCAAAGATCCTCGAAACGCTGCTCAAGGTGTTTTCCACCACCTATAGTCCGAGCGTGCAGAACAGCCTGTACCACATGGGTGAGGCGGCGCTCGCGGCGGTTCCAGAGATTTCCGAGATCAGCATGGCGTGCCCGAACATCCACTACATCCTGATGAACCTGTCGGCGTTTGGCATGGACAACAACAACGACGTGTTTTTGCCGACCGACGAGCCGCACGGCCAGATCGAATGCACGGTGGGAAGGTGAGGGCACTTCCCCTCTCCCCTTGTGGGAGAGGGTGGACGCGCGATAGCGCGGCCGGGTGAGGGGTGCCACGCGCTCCGTCGAAGACCCCCTCATCCGGCACGGACTTCGTCCGCGCCACCTTCTCCCACAAGGGGAGAAGGGAAGAGGTAATGTCGCGCGTATCGATCTACTTCCCAAATTTAGCATGCAGCGCCGGAAAGATCCGGTCGGGCTTGAACGGCACCTGGGTGAAGCGTATCCCGGTGGCATTCGCCAGCGCGTTGCCCATCGCGGCGGCGACGGGGTTGTAGGGGCTTTCGCTCATCGACTTGGCGCCCATCGGGCCCAATGAATCGTGGGTGTCGGCGAAATACACTTCGGTGCGCGGCACGTCAGCGAAGGACGGCAGGTGATAGTCGCGAAACTTCGGATTGACTACGCGGCCGCCGTCGTCGATCACCATTTCCTCGTACAAGGTCGCGCCGAGCGACTGCGCGACGCCGCCCTCGACCTGGCCGCGCAGCTGCATCGGATTGGCGACGGCGCCGGCATCGGCAGCCTGTACGCTCTTCAAAATCTTGATCTCGCCGGTGCCCTTGTTCACCGCGACGCGAAAGGCCTGGACGTTGAAGGCGACCGAACGCGGCGTGCCGCCTGAAGTCCCGTTCGCGCTCAGTGTCTGTCCCTGCGCGCGGGCGGACTCAGCCAGCGCGGCATAGGGCAGGCGCCGCGTGCCGCAGACGGCGGCATCGTTCTCCAGCATGCAGGCGTCTGGATCGGACCTCGTCGCGGTGGCCGCAAATACCCTGAGATCGTTGGCGAGATTTTCCGCCGCAACGCTTGTCGCCAGTCCTGCGACGAACGTCCCGGCGCTGCCATAGGCGCCGGTGTCGTGGCCGCCGTTCGCGGTGTCGGATTGCAGCAATTTGATCTGATCGACGGTGGTCGCCAGCGCGGTGGCGGCGATCTGGCGATGCACGGTGCTGGTGCCGTTGCCGAATTCGGCGGTGCCGACGACGAGTTCGAAACCGCCGTTGTCGCGCAGCGAAATCCTGGTCTCGGCGATGTGGCCTTCCGGCGGCACGGTGTCGATCATGGTCAGCGCGATGCCTTCACCCACCAGCCAGTCCGCGGAGAGATCGTATTTCGGCATCTCGGCCTGCATGGCGCGCTCGACGAGATCGAGGCACTGGTCGAGGCCGTAGCTGCCATAGAACACGTCATCATAATGCTTGCCGGCCGGCGACAGCATGGCATCGCCGGGCTTGACGATGTTGCGGCGACGGAAATCATAGGCGCTGATGCCGAGCTGCGCGGCGAGTTCGTCGATCGCGGCCTCCACGGCAAACAGCGTCTGCGGCAGGCCGTAACCGCGAAACGCGCCGGCCGGCACCGTGTTGGTATAGGCGACGACGGCATCGACCTTCTTGTTGTCGCAATTGTAGACGCCGAGGCATTCGCCGCAGGCGTGAAACAACACCGGGGCGGCGTGGTTGCCATAGGCGCCGGTGTTGGAGAGCACGTCGAGCTGCAGCGCGGTGAGTTTTCCGTTGGCGTCGGCGCCGGCCTTCACCGTGACGCGCATCGGGTGCCGTGTCGAGGTGGCGATGAACTGTTCCTCGCGGGTGAGTTCGAGTTTCACCGGGCGGCCCGTCTTCAGCGCGGCCAGTGCCAGAATATCCTCGACGAACATTTCCTGCTTGCCGCCAAAGCCGCCGCCGACGCGTTCGCAGAACACCCGCACCTTGTCCGGCGCCAGCGTGAACAGATCGGCCAACGCACGCCGCGTCAGATAGGGCGTCTGCGTGCTGGAGCGAACATTGAGAATGCCCGACGCATCGACCCAGGCCATGCCGCCATGGGTTTCGAGATGGCCGTGCTGGACCCGCTGGGTGACGAATGTGCCCTCATAGGTGACAGCCGAAGCCGCCAGCGCGGTGGCGACATTGCCGAATTCGCCATGGGTCTCGGCGACGATATTGCGCGCTGCGTTGCTGACGCGATGCGTGGGCGTTTTGTCGGGATGGATGACAGGTGCGCCCTCCGCAATAGCGTCGGCGGGATCGAACACGGCCGGCAGAATATCGTAGACGATCTTGATGCGGCGGCAGGCTTCCTCGGCGGCTGCTTCGGTCTCGGCGACGACGGCGGCGATCTTCTGGCCTATGAAGCGCACCACGGTGTCGAGCACGCGGGTGTCGTCGGCATCCATGAAGTCGCGTTCATGCCGCGCGGTGGAGAACAGTGTTTGTGGTGCGTCCTCATGGGTCAGCACCGCATGCACGCCGGGCACCGTAAGCGCTGCCGATGTGTCGATCGAAACGATGGCGGCATGCGGATGCGGCGAGCGCAGCATCTTGACGTGCAGCGTGCCTTCCATCGCCACGTCAAACGTGTAGCGCGCCGCGCCCTTCACCACTTGCGGACCCGCGGGCGCGGGCAGGCTGCGGCCGAAGGCGGTGCCGGCGGCAGCATCCTGCACGTTGGTCTTGCCATCGAGCGCATCCTGAATCGCGCGATAGCCGGTGCAGCGGCACAGATTGCCCTTCAGGGCTGCGCCGAGATCCTGGCGCTGCGCCTGGTTGAGCGAGGCGCAGGTCATGATCATGCCGGAGGTGCAGAAGCCGCACTGGAATGCCTGCGCATCCAGAAACGCCTGCTGCATCGCATGAGTGCCGCCGTCGGGCGCCAGGCCTTCGATGGTGGTGACGGCGTGGCCGTCGGCGCGAAACGCGGGGATGATGCAGCTGTGCACCGGCTCGCCGTCGAGCAACACCGTGCAGGCGCCGCAGTCGCCGGCGTCGCAGCCCTTCTTGACGCCGAAATGGCCGAGCTGGCGGAGAAAAGTGCGCAGGCACTGGCCGGGCTGCGGATGCTCTGAGAATTCGTGGCCGTTGATCTGATAGCTCATGGCCTGGCCACGCTGAGCTCGGCGCGGATCTCTTCGGCGAGCCGCAGCGTCATGTGCTTGCGCCACGCCGGCTTGCCGTGGACGTCATTATGATAGAGGCTATCGGGTATGTGATGCAGGATCGCCTCGTGCAGTTCGTCCGCTGACGGCATGGTTGGAAACGACAGTTGCATCGGCCGCACCGTCGAGCCTGTCACCGTCAGCAACAGCCCGTCATCTTTGAGGCTGCCGATCAGCAACGCGGCGGAGCGGCCGACCGGCGTCAATGAAATCTGCCGGAACGCGGAGCGGCGCTTCAATGCGGCGAGGGGGATGGCAATGCTGCGCAACAGGTCGCCGGAGTGCAGCACGTTGCGCTGATTGCCGGTGACGAAGTCGGCGACGTTGACACGTTGCTCGCTGCCATCCGCCTTCCAGATCGTGCAGACGCCTCCCAGCGCCGCGGTCAGCGCGATCATCGGACCTGCCGGCAGCGACATGCAGAGGTTGCCGCCGACGGTGGCGGTCTTCCAGATCTTGAACGAGGCGAGGAAGGCGCGGCAGCACTGGTTGATCAGCGGCGATCCGATCCAGTCGATTGGGCAGAGCAGGGCGTCCAGTTGCGCCACCGTGCATGTTGCGGCGATCTGCAGCTCGGTTTCAGCGATCGTCAGCGCCGGCCATTTGAGGTCGGCGAGATCGATCAGCCGGGCGAGATGCGTCTGCGGCTCTGAGAACAGCCAGGTGCCGCCCGCGAGCCACGCATCGCCTGCCGTCCAATTGGGCAGCTGTTCCCGCGACTGCGGGCGGGCAACTGACGTGACCGTATTCAGATCCATGGGTACGCTTGTGCTTTCAA
>JAQGKA010000474.1 GCA_028290355.1 Tardiphaga sp.
CGCCCTGATCGAATGCGGCGAGAAGAAAATTCCCGGCGCCGTGCTGATCCCCTCGGGATTCGCCGAAGCCAACGAGCCTGCGCTGCAGGAAGAGATTGTCGAGATCGGCAAGAAGTACGACGTCCGCCTGATGGGGCCGAATATCTACGGCTTCTATTATAAGCCGGCCAATCTCTGCGCGACCTTCTGCACGGCCTATGACGTCAAGGGTTCGGCGGCGCTGTCGTCGCAGTCCGGCGGCATCGGCATGGCGATCATCGGCTTCTCGCGTTCGGCCAAGATGGGCGTGTCGGCCATCGTCGGCCTCGGCAACAAGTCGGATATCGACGAGGACGATCTGCTCGCCTTCTTCGAGCAGGACCCCAACACCAACATCATCGCGCAGCATTGCGAGGATTTGAAGGACGGCCGTGCCTTCGCCGAAGCCGCCAAGCGCGTCTCCAAGATCAAGCCGGTGGTCGTGCTGAAGGCTGGCCGCACCTCGGCCGGCGCCAAGGCGGCTTCGTCGCATACCGGCGCGCTGGCCGGCAACGACAAGATCTATGAGGACGTGCTGAAGCAGTCCGGCGTGATCCGCGCCCGGTCGCTGCGCCAGCTGCTGGAGTTTGCCCGCGGCATTCCGGTGCTGCCGACGCCAAAGGGCGAGAACGTGCTGATCATCACCGGCGCCGGTGGTTCGGGCGTGTTGCTGTCGGATGCGGTGGTCGACAACGGCATGTCGCTGATGTCGATGCCGCCGGATCTCGACGCGGCTTTCCGCAAGTTCATCCCGCCGTTCGGTGCGGCCGGCAATCCCGTCGATATCACCGGCGGCGAGCCGCCGATCACCTATGTCAACACGGTCAAGCTTGGCCTCACGGATGAGCGCGTGCATTCGCTGATCCTCGGCTACTGGCACACCATCGTCACGCCGCCGATGGTGTTCGCCCGCAACATGGTCGAGATCAAGAACGAGATGAAGGCCAAGGGCATCGAGAAGCCGATGGTTGCTTCACTTGCCGGCGACGTCGAAGTCGAGGAGGCCGCAGAATATCTCTACCAGAACGGCATCCCGGCCTATGCGTACTCGACCGAACTGCCGGTCGAGGTGCTCGGTGCCAAGTACAAGTGGGCGAGAGGCGCAGGCCTGCTGTAAGCAGCTCCCGAACTGCATTTCAGAGAAGCGCCGCCCGGGAAACCGGGCGGCGTTTTTTTGCATTGTTGCCGTCCGGCACGCCATTCAATGCTGTCGTCACCCGGCTTGACCGGGTGATCCAGTATACGCTGTCGTCTGTGTTTACTGGGGCGCCCGGTCAAGCCGGGCGATGGCAACGTCGATCGTTCTCGGCGGCTAAACGACCACCGTGTGCCGCGCGAATCCATCCTGCCCGAAGATCCGCGTGTAGCGTTCGATCTCCTGCGGGCTGCCGGTTGCTTTCGCCGGATTGTCCGACAGTTTCACAGCGGTGCGACCGTTGGCTGATGTGACCTTGCAGACCAGGCTGATCGGGTCGAGCGTGTCGAGGCCGCGCGGATGCGAGCCGCGGAAATCGTTGGTGGCCATGGTGCCCCAGCCAAAACTCTCGCGGATGCGGCCGCGGAATTTCTGGTGCAGGTCGATCATCGAATCCACCTCCAGTCCGTCGCTGAACATCGCACGCTTCTTGCGCGGATCCTCGCCGCGCGAAGCGTACCAGGCGATGATTTCCTCGCCCGCCGCCACCGGCTCCTTGGAGTCCATGCGCATGCCGGTCCAGTCGGCAGCCCAATCCGGTGCATCGCGCAAGAACTGTGTCATGCCGAACGTATCTGGCAGGATGATCAGCAACTCACCGTCATAGACCTCCTGCCATTTCGCCAGCACGTCGTATTGCGCCGCCTTCAGTTCTTCGTCGGTGTTGGCGAGACATGCGGCGACCATCGGCAATTCGTGCGAATTGGTGCCGATCGCCTCGAAGGAATGTTTGAAGGCAAGGTGGGCGTTGGAAGTGCCGACGAAGGTATGGCCGAGTTCATTGGCCATCGCGTCGGTCACCCACTCCTGCCACAGGAAGCTGTGCCGCCGCCGCGTGCCGAATTCGGCCAGCCGCAGGTCAGGATAGGCCTGCAGGCGTTTGATCTTGCCCCAGATCTTGGCCTTGGCGTGGGCGTACAAAATGTCGAGCTCGAACTTGTCCAGCGACGCCATCGCCGCGCGCGAGCGCAATTCGCTGACGATCGACAGCGCATAGATCTCCCACAGCGTCACATCAGTCCAGGCGCCCTCGAAGGTCAGCACGTACTGGCCGTCGATGGTCTCGAGGTGATAATCGGGCAACCTGAAGCTGCGCAGGTAGTCGATATATTCCGGGCGGAAGATGTCGCGGCGACCGTAGAAGCGGTTACCGGCCAGCCAGATCAGCTCGTTCTCGCGAAACCGCAGCGTGCGGGCATGGTCGAGCTGGGCGCGCAGTACCTCTTCCGGAATGATGTCGGCGATCCGAACCGTCTTGGTCCGGTTGATCAGGCCGAAGGTGACCGGCACCTTGGCGTAGAGCATCCAGATGAACTGGTGCATCAGGAATTTGTAGAAGTCGGTATCCAGCAGCGACCGGATGATCGGGTCGAGCCTGTAATTGTGATTGTGGACACGGGTGGCGAAATCCATCATGGCAACGCCACTCCTAGATGCGTGCCTGCAGACGGCACAGTCGAAGCGGCGCTGGCCGCAACGGTGGCGCCGTACGGAAAGGCATCCACGAAATGGGCGTATCCGCCGGTATTGTCTATGTCAACGGAGCGCGCGACAGCGCATCGGGGCTGCAGATCAGCACAGCGCGGGGCGTGTGACTATTTCGTCCCGTCTGGCCTTGATCCTGCATCTGCCCGCGTGCCTATAATCGTATGTATGCTTACAAATTCCTGCCTCCCGGCAGGGGGCAACCGATCAGGGAATACGCCATGAAAGTCGTCGATCTCTCTCACGTCATGAACATCCATACGCCGGGCTGGGTCGGCTATGCCGGCAACAAGATGTATTACGCGCAGAATCTGCAGACGCAGATGATCGTGGCGCAGCGGATCGAGACCGCGCTGCATGCCGGCACCCATTTCGACGGCGCGATGCACGCCACCGACGGCCGCAAGGGCGACATGGCCTCGCTGCCGCTGGATTATCTGTTCAACAAGGGCGTGGTGGTCGACATCTCGGACCAGGTTCAGGACTGGTCGGTGATCACGCCGGAGATGCTGGAGAAATCCGGCGCCGATATCCGCGAGGGCGACATTCTCATCCTGCACACGGGCTGGCACAAATATTACGAAGGCCAGCCGCAGCAGGATCTGGTGAAGTATTTCTGCTACCACCCCGGCCCGAACCTCGACACCCTGCACTGGATGCTGAAGAAGAAGATCAAGTGGTTCGGCATGGACACCGGCTCCTGCGACCACGCCATGAACACTTCGATCCGCAACATGCGGCCAGATATCGCGGCACAGTTCACCAAGCAGCACGGCAAGACGCCGGCGGAGTTCTTCGGCACCTTCGAATACAAGCACAAGCTGTCGGGACGCCATGTCACCGCCGACATGTTTCCGTTCCACAACTACGCGTTCCAGGAAGGCCTGCTGCACGCCGAAAATATCGGCGGCGATATCGAACTGATGCTGAACCAGCGCTGCCTGATCGGCGCATTC
>JAQGKA010000508.1 GCA_028290355.1 Tardiphaga sp.
GAATTGACCGAAGCCACTAAATATTGGAAACTAAGCCCTCGCCTTCATGCCAGCCTCACCGGCGGACAAGGCTGGATTGTCGAACTCGATCGCATCGAGCGGCAGGACCAGTCCGCCCCAGCACCCCATGGCCCCGCGCATGACCGTAATTGATGAGCACTATCAAGAAGTTAACGGAAATGCTTTGCCCGGGCACCCGCGCATTCTGGCGCTCGCCAACCAGAAGGGCGGCGTCGGCAAGACGACCACCGCGATCAATCTCGGCACTGCCCTGGCCGCCATCGGCGAGCGCGTGCTGATTGTCGATCTCGATCCGCAGGGCAATGCTTCCACCGGCCTCGGCATCGATCGCCGCAATCGCAACTGCTCGACCTATGACGTGCTGATTGGCGAAGCGCCGCTGCGCGACGCCGTCGTGCCGACCGCCGTGCCGCGGCTGCATATCGCGCCCTCCACTATGGATCTTTCCGGCCTCGAACTCGAACTCGGTTCCACGCGCGACCGCGCGTTCCGTCTGCGCGATGCGATCGCCGCGTTGAACGTCAACGTCTCACCCGAGGCTGACTATACTTATGTGCTGATCGATTGCCCGCCGTCGCTCAATCTTCTCACCGTCAATGCGATGGCCGCTTCGGATGCGATCCTGGTGCCGCTGCAGTGCGAGTTCTTCGCGCTCGAAGGTCTGTCGCAGTTGCTGCAGACGGTGGAGCAGGTGCGCTCGACGCTGAATCCGAACCTGTCGATCCACGGCATCGTGCTGACCATGTTCGACTCCCGCAACAACCTGTCGAACCAGGTCGTCGCCGACGTCCGCCAGTTCATGGGCAAGAAGGTCTACGACACCATGATCCCGCGCAATGTGCGGATCTCGGAAGCGCCGTCCTACGGCAAGCCGGTGCTGGTCTACGATCTGAAATGCGCCGGCTCTGAGGCCTATCTCAAGCTCGCTACCGAAGTGATCCAGCGCGAGCGCGAGCTGCGCACCGCGCATTGACAAGAACGTAGGGTGGGCAAAGCGAAGCGTGCCCACCACGCGACATGCGATGTATCAATGGTGGGCACGGCGCGAAGAGCGCCTTTGCTCACCCTGCGAAACCACAAGAGACACGAACTTCTAATCCGGAGTAACGCGAGTGAGTCCAAGGGAGCTAGCGATGGCCGATGAAGCGCGTTCGCGATTAGGCCGAGGTCTTGCAAGCCTGATCGGCGATGTTGGCGGCGAGGCCGCGCACATGGAGCGGCCGCGCGCGCAGCGCAAGGTGCCGATCGAATTCCTCAAAGCCAATCCGCGCAATCCGCGGCGCAGCTTTTCCGATGCCGAGCTCGGCGAGTTGGCCGCCTCGATCAAGCAGCACGGCGTGATCCAGCCGATCGTGGTGCGTCCGGTGAAGGGCTCCAATGATCGCTTCGAGATCATCGCCGGCGAGCGCCGCTGGCGTGCGTCGCAGATCGCTGGCCTGCATGAAGTGCCGATCGTGCCGATCGAGGTTAGCGACTCCGATGCGATGGAAATCGCGATCATCGAAAACGTCCAGCGTGAAGACCTCAACGCGATGGAAGAGGCGCAGGGCTATCACGCGCTCGCCAATGAATTCAAACGCAGCCAGGAAGACATCGCGAAGATCGTCGGCAAGAGCCGCAGCCATGTCGCCAACATGATGCGGCTGACCAAACTGCCGGACGACGTGCAGGCGCTGATCTCATCGGGCGAACTGTCGGCGGGCCATGCGCGTGCACTGATCAGCCTGCCGGATCCATCTGCTGCGGCGAAGCGTATCGTCGCCGAAGGTCTCAATGTTCGCCAGACCGAAGCGCTGGCCCACGAAGAAGGCGTTCCGGAGCGCAAGCCGCAGAAGCCGCGCGTCGGCAAGGTGGCGAAAGATCCCGACACCGTGGCTTTGGAAAAGCGCGTCAGCGACGCGCTCGGCCTCAAGGTGTCAGTCGATCACCGCGACCCCGGCGGTGTGGTGCAGATCAAGTATCGCGACCTTGATCAGCTCGACGAGATCATCAAGAAGCTGGAACTGGATTTGTAACAGAGACGATCGTTCCCCGGACGCAGCGCACTACGTTGCGAAGCAACGTGGTGCGCTGCAGATCCGGGGTCCCGGTTATTGTTGTTGTGAATAAGAAACCGGGATCCCGGATCTGCGCAGCGGCATAAGAATGCCGCAGCGCGTCCGGGAAACGGAGTCAGTTTCTTCGCCGCGCATTCACAGCTATCGACATCAGGGCGCGCTGTGCGATCACGGCGCCGAGCGCGTTTTGCTTGCGGACGTCGAGGGCCGCGACGGCAAGCTGATCGATGATGCCCGCCAGCCGCGCCGCAGAGAAATTGCGCAAAGCGTTTTCCACCGCACCCTTGCGGGAAAAATGCAGCCGCGGAAATCCGCTCTCTACGGCTGACGACGCCGAGGCGCCGTCTTCCACCGCGAGGCTGGCCTTGTGCAGCAGCGCGGCCTGGCGCTGCGCGGCCATCATGATCATGCCGGGATAGGTGCCGGCGACCATCGCCTTGGTGAATTCGGTTTCGACCACCGCCGGATTTCCCGCGAAGGCGCCATCGACGATCGGATCGATCTTCAGCTCCGAGGCGTCGGCCACCACCGCCATCACGTCGTCGAGGGTGACTTCGCCTGACCCGTGGGCATAGAGCGTCAGCTTGCGCAATTCGTTACGCGAGGCCTGGCGGTCGCCGCCGAGCAGCGCCATCAATGACGCCCGGGCGTCCGGCGCAATGCGCAGGTTCGAGGCACGCAGTTCATCGTCGATCAGCTTGGCGAGATCGCGCTCGGTGTCGGGGTAGCAGGCGATTGCCACCGCGGTCTTGGCGCGCTCGCAGGCCTTGCGCAGCGGCGATTCCGGCCTGAGTTCGCCGGCCTCGATGACGATGCGGCAATCCTTCAGCGGCGAATCCGCCAGCGTATCGACGCCGCTGGCAAAACTGCGCGACCCGGCGCGAACGCGGATCGCGCGGCGGCCGCCGAACAGCGGCACGGTCATGGCTTCTTCCACAAGGCGCGAGGGTTCTGCGGCGAGGTCGTCGCCGTCCATGCGGACGAGGGAAAACGGATCGTTGGGATCGTCGACGGCAGATTTCACCAGCGCGTCGGCGCGTTCGCGCACCAGGCCGGCGTCGGGGCCGTAGAGCAGGATAATCGGCCGCGCCGAATCCGGCCGGGCGAGAAAGGCGTCGACGTCTTTTCCGCGAAGCGCGACCACGATCGCTCCTGAAGTTCAAAGTTCAGTTGAAACATCCACCGACCTCATGGTCAGGAGGCGCCCCTTGGCGCCGTCTCGAACCATGGGTGTGCGGTTCATCCTTCGAGACGCGGCCAACAGGCCGCTCCTCAGGATGAGGATGTCGCATGATGCCGGCTCAGGTGCCGGCGAAGAAGAACGACGCCAGCCTGGTATTGATATTGTCGGCGATCTCGGCGGCGGCGCGGTCCTCGGCGTCGCGATAGGCGCGGGCGCGGGCGAAGCGCTGCAGCTGGCCGGGAATGTCGTAGGTGACGCGCGAGAAGGTATTGCCGGTCAGCACCTGCTTGCCGGTGGCGATCTCGATCAGGCCATAGGTGGCGTCGATGCCGTAATTCTCTGATGTCGGCAGCGCCGTGTTGGGATCTACGATCAGCGAGGTGCGGCTCGGGTTGAAGCGCAGCATCAGCCGGTAGCTCGGCGGCAGGCCGGTGGCGCCGCCATATAGCTTGAACATCAGCGCGTTGCGAATCGCGACGCCGACCCGCGCTTGTGGCGAGCCGGTGGCATAGGACAGCGGCGGCACTTCGACGCCCGAGAGTTTGTCGCGCAGGCCCGGGGCGCCATCGTTACGTTCAGCATACATCGGCTGGAAGCAGCCGGCCGTCAGTGCCGCCAGGGTGGCGACGACCATCAGCCGGGCGACGATGCGGGATCTAGCCGACAACATTCACGATCCTTTGCGGAACAATAATCATCTTGCGGACGGGTTTGCCGTCCAGGGCCTGTTTTACCGTATCGAGTGCCAAAACGGCAGCCTCAATTTCCGAATTCTGCGCGTCCCTGGCCACCACCACTTCGCCGCGCTTTTTGCCATTGACCTGCACCGGCAGCGTCATGGTGTCTTCAACCAGCAAATTGGGCTCGATTTGCGGCCAATGCGCTTCCGAGACCATACCCGTTTGCCCGAGCACGCCCCAGCATTCCTCGGCCAGATGCGGCATCATGGGGGCAAACAATTGAACAAGGATGACCGCGGCCTCGTGCAGCGCCCAGCACATGTCCGGCGCCGGGGTGCCCGGCCGCGCCAGCGCTTCGCCGAGCGCGTTGGAAAACTCGCGGATATGGGCGAGGCAGACGTTGAAGTGCAGCTTTTCGATGCCGGTCGAGACCTTGTCGAGCGCGCCATGGGCGGCCTTGCGCACCGCCAGCGCCTCGGCGCCGAACTCGGCCGGGCGGGCGGCGGGCGCGGTTTTGCCGTGCTCGGCGGCCTCATTGACCATGCGCCACAGCCGCT
>JAQGKA010000509.1 GCA_028290355.1 Tardiphaga sp.
CGATCTGAAGCTGTTGGCTCCGCCGACCGAGTAACAACCAACAGCTCGTCATTCCGGGGCGCGAGCAGCGCAAGCTGCGAGCGAGCCCGGACTCCATAACCCCTACGGGGAGTATGGATTCCGGGCCTGCGCCAAGAGGGCGCTCCCGGAATGACAAGCCCTTGTTGAGTCCGCCGACCCTGCACCGCCCCACGTCCGTATTTGAGGCCTCGTGTATTATCTCGATCTCACGCTGAACGGCCTGATCTTCGGCAGCATGTATGCGCTGATGGCCGTCGGTCTGACGCTGGTCTATGGCCTGCTGCGGATCCTGCACATCGCCCATGCGGCGGTCTATGCGTTCGGCGCCTTCATCACCGTCATCGTCGCCAACGCCACCGGCAGCATTGCGCTCGGCATCGTGCTGGCGATGATCGCCTCGGCCTTGCTCGGCGGGGCGATCTACCGGCTGCTGTACCAGCCGCTGCTGGTGCACCCGCCCTATGTGGCGATGATCGCGTCGATGGGGCTTCTTGTGTTCATGGAAGACGCGTTCCGCATCGTGTTCGGCGAGCAGGGCCTGACCTTCAAGCGCAACCCCTATCCGACCCAGATCTTCGATGTCTTGGGCCTCACCATCAACACCGTGCAGATCGCGATGCTGGTGGTCTCCACCGTCTGCCTGATAGCGCTCGGGCTGTTCACCACCAAGACCCGGATGGGCGTTGCCTGGCGCGCCACGGTATCGAATCCCACCATTGCCACCAGCTTCGGCGTCGACGCCCTCCAAGTGCGCTACATGAATTTCTTCATCGGCTCGGCGCTGGCCGGACTCGCCGGCGCGCTGATCGCGCTCTTGAACAATTTCGTCGAACCGTCGATGGGTTTCGTCGTCAGCTATAAGGCGCTGGCGATCATCGTGCTCGGCGGCCTCGGCAGCATTCGCGGCACGCTGATGGCGAGTTTTGCACTCGGCCTGATCGAATCCTTCGGCACCATCGCGGTCGGTGCCTGGCTTGATCGCGACGCTTTGGCCTTCCTGTTCCTGATCGTCGTGCTGATGATCCGGCCGCAGGGCTTTGCGGGGGCGAAAACAGCATGAGCCTTTATGCCTACAGCCTGCTGTCTATCGTCGGCATCAACATCATGCTCGCCGTCAGCCTCAACCTGATCACCGGCTTCTGCGGCCAGGTCAGCCTCGGCCACGGCGCGTTCTTCGGCGCCGGCGCCTATGCCGCGGCGCTTTGCGCCGTGGCCGGCATGCCGGTTCCGGTTGCGCTGCTTGCAGGTCTCTTTGTCGCCGGCCTGCTCGGCCTGCTCGTCGGCTTCGCCTCGGTGCGGCTGCGCGAGGATTTTCTCGCGGTCACCACCATCGGCGTCGGCTTTCTCCTGGTCGGCTTCGTCCGCAAGCAGTCCTGGCTCGGCGCCGAGATGGGCATCAGCAAAATTCCGGCGAGCGGCCTCGGCCCCGATGGTAACGCTGTCATGATCCTGCTGTTCGCGCTCGCCACCATCGCCTTCAGCCTCTATCTCAAGCGCAGCTGGATGGGCTTTGCCTTCCGCGCCGTCGCCGACGACGAACAGGCGGCGCGTACGCTGGCGATCCCAGCCTCGACCTACAAGCTGGTGGCGTTCGCGATTGGTACCGCCATCGCCGGCCTCGCCGGCGGACTCTATACCTATTTCACCCAGTTCATCGTGCCGGATTCCTTCGGCTTCATCCTGTCGGTGACCTTGATGGCCATGGTGGTGATCGGCGGCACCGGCTCGACCTGGGGCGTGGTGGTCGGCACCATCATTCTCACTTTGCTGCCGGAAGCGTTCCGCTTCATCAACGAATATCGGTTGCTGATCTTCGGCGGGCTGCTGGTGCTGGTAATGCGCTTTGCGCCGGGCGGCCTTGCCGGCATCGTCACGTCAGCCACGCGGAGGCTGCGACGCGCATGACCGACACGCTCGAGGTCCAGAACATCGCGATCGCCTTCGGCGGCGTCCAGGCACTGACCGATGTCTCGTTCACCGTGAAGAAGGGCGAGCTGGTTGGGCTGATCGGCCCGAACGGCGCCGGCAAGACCACGCTGCTGAAGATCATCGCCGGCGTGCTGGCGCCGGATAGCGGACAGATCCTGCTCGGCGGCAAGGATGTGACATCGCTGCCGACTGCCGCGCGCGTGCGCAAAGGTCTCGCCGTCACCCACCAGATCGTACGGCCGTTCCGTTCGATGACCGTGCTCGACAACACCGCGCTGGCGGCGGGGCACCGCTTCACCTCGAACCCACTCACCGCGCTGTTTCACAAGGCGCGCAAATCCGAGGACACACACGCCCGCACGACCCTCTCTCGCGTCGGCCTCGGCGGTCTCGAACAGAGCGACGTCAATGCATTGCCGCTCGGCATGCTCAAGCGCCTCGAAGTGGCGCGCGCGCTCGCGGTCGAGCCGGACCTGATCATTCTCGACGAGCCGCTGGCCGGCCTTAACCACCGCGAGGCCGAGCAGCAGGTCGACACCATCGCCGCGCTCAATGCCGGCGGCGTCACCACGGTGCTGATCGAGCACAATCTGCGCGAGGTGCTGCGGGTCTGCCAACGCTTGCTGGTGCTCGACGGCGGCCGCATCATCGCCGACGGTGATCCGACGACGGTGATGGCCAACAGAGCGGTGCGCGAAGCCTATATCGGAAAGGCCGACGATCATGTTGCGGCTTGAAAATCTCAGCTGCGGCTACGGTTCGGTGCGCGCCGTGCAGGACGTCTCGCTGCATCTCGCCGCGCACCAGTCGCTGGCGCTGCTTGGCCCCAACGGCGCCGGCAAGACCTCGACCATCATGGCGATCATGGGCCACACCACCATCCATGGTGGCCGCATCCTGCTCGACGGCAGGGATATCACCCATGTGCCGCCGGTGAAGCGCGTCGAACTCGGTATCGCCGTGGTGCCGGAGGGTCGGCGGCTGTTCTCCGACATGAGCGTCGAGGAAAACCTCACGGTCGGCGGCTATCGCCATGCCATCGCCAATGACCGCAAGAATCGCGCGCGCGTCTATGACCTGTTTCCGCGCCTCGCCGAACGTCGCAAGCAGATTTCGGGATCGCTGTCCGGCGGCGAACAGCAGATGCTGGCCATGGGCCGCGCACTGATGGCGGAGCCGCGCCTTCTCCTCATTGACGAACTGTCGCTCGGCCTGATGCCGAAGATGGTCGATCTCTGCTTCGACGCGCTTGCCGCCCTGAAGGTCGACGGCGTCACCATTCTCCTCGTCGAACAGAACACCGCCCGCGCGCTGAACTTCACCGATCGTGTCTGCGTCATGACGTCCGGCGTGCTGGCGTTCTCCGGCGTCTCGGCGGACGCCATCAACAATGAGCAACTGTTCGACGTCTTCGTCAATTCGCCCTGAACTGGACCTGCCAGGAGTAGCTTGAGATGAGTAACTTGCCATGAGTGATTTCGATCTGGTCGTCACCGGCCGCGTGGTGCTCACCGACCGCGTCCTCGACGACGGCTACGTCGCTGTACGCGGCGGCATCGTCGAACGCGTCGGCAATGGCCCGGCGCCGCAGGCGGCGGAGCGCCAGGATTTCGGTAGCTCCTACGTGTTGCCCGGCGCGATCGATGCCCAGGTGCATTCGAAATCGCAGCTGAACCAGGAGGACTTTATCTGGTCGACCCGGGCGGCGGCGGCCGGCGGCGTCACCACCATCGTCGACATGCCCTATGACGCCGGCTTCCTGGTCTGCACCGGCGATCGCGTCCGGCAGAAGATCGATGAAGCTGGCGCGCAGTCGCGGGTCGACTTTGCCCTTTACGGCACCATCGCGCCGGAAGACGGGCCGAAGCACATCGCCGATATGGTGGAAGCCGGCGTCGCGGCGTTCAAGTTCTCCACCTTCAACACCGATTCGAAGCGCTTTCCGCGGATCGCGCCGCAGGTGCTGTACGAGTGCTTCACCGAGATCGGCAAGCACGGTCTCGCCGCCGGCGTGCACAATGAGAATGACGAGATGGTGCGCGCCGCCATCGCGGCGGTGGAAGCCTCGGGGATATCAGACTACCGCGCCCATGGCCTGTCGCGGCCGCCGGTGACCGAGACCCTGGCGATGGCCGAGGTCTACGAGATCGGCGCCCAGGCCGGCTGCTCCGCCCACGTGGTGCATTGCTCGGTGGGCCGCGGCTACGAACTCTGTGAATCCTATCGCCGCCAGGG
>JAQGKA010000518.1 GCA_028290355.1 Tardiphaga sp.
GGAAGTGGTGGTGCGGAATGTGGCGGCGGGATCGCTGTCGCAGCGCCTCGGCATCGAGGAAGGCACCCAGCTACCGCGCTCGATCATCGAGTTCTATTACAAGAACGACCAGCTCAACGACCCGATGCTCTCGGAAGAGCACATCACCGCGTTCGGCTGGGCCACGCCGCAGGACATCGACGACATCATGGCGCTGGCGATTCGCGTCAACGACTTCCTCACCTGGCTGTTCCTCGGCATCGGCATCCGCCTCGTCGATTTCAAGATGGAATGCGGCCGGCTGTTCGAGAACGACATGATGCGCATCATCGTCGCCGACGAGATCTCGCCGGATTCGTGCCGGCTGTGGGACATCAAGTCGAACGAGAAGCTCGACAAGGATCGTTTCCGCAGGGATCTCGGCGGCGTGCTGGAAGCCTATACCGAAGTCGCCAAGCGGCTCGGCATTCTCGCCGAAAACGAGCGCCCGATGGGCACCGGTCCGGTACTAGTGAAGAGCTGAGGATTGCTGACGTGAAAGCCCGCGTAACTGTCACCCTGAAGAACGGCATCCTTGACCCGCAGGGCAAGGCCATCGAAGGCGCGCTGAAGTCGCTCGGCGTCGAGGGCATCGCTTCTGTGCGTCAGGGCAAGGTGTTCGACATCGAAATCCCCGGCGCCGACAAGGCCAAAGCCGAAGCGGCGTTGAAGGATGCCGCCGACAAGCTCTTGGCGAACACGGTGATCGAGAATTACCGGGTCGAGATCGTCTGATACCCGACCACAGTTCAATCATGAAAACCACCGGCCAACTGGCCGGTGGTTTTGTTTGAGCCATCGTTCTCAGGTCAGCGTGAATTCCAGATCGCCGAGCTTGTCGATGCTGGAGACGATCTTGTCCCCGGCCTTCAGCCAGACGCGTTTTTCCGGCGGGTAGCCGAGGATGACTCCTTCCGGCGTGCCGGTGAAGATCAGGTCTCCGGGCTCCAGCGTCATGTAGCGCGAGGCGAAGGAGACGATCTGCTTGACGCCGAAGATCATGTCCTTGGTGTTGGCGGACTGCCGTTGTTCGCCATTGACCGTGGTCTTCAGGTTGAGGTTTTCCGGGTCGACTTGGTCCGCCGTCACCAGCCACGGGCCGATCGGGCCCCAGCCGTCGCCGGTCTTGCCGAGCATCCATTGCCCGGAGCGCATCTGCTGGTCGCGCTCGGAGAAATCCTGCCCGGTGCAATAGCCGAACACGCAGCCGAGCGCGTCGGCTTCGCTGACATTGCGGGCAGTCTTGCCGATCACCGCCACCAGTTCGGTCTCATAGTCGAAATTCTTGCCGGGCTCCTTGGAGACCGCGATGGTGCCGCCATGGCTGTTCAGCGCCGAATTGTATTTGTTGAACAGGATCGGCTCTTTCGGCAGCTTTTCGTTGGCCTCGGCGGCGTGCGCGCGGTAGTTCAGGCCGACGCACAGGATCTTGCTGGGCTCGGTGACGCAGGGGCCGAATTTCGCGGCCTTTTCGGCGATGAGGTATTTGCCGCCGGCGGCCTTGGCCTTGTCGATGGCGGATTGCAGTGCGGCGGCATCATAGTCGCCGCTGATCACCTCGTCGGTGGAGCCGGGAGCGTCGATCTTGAACGCCGCTGCGGCCGCGCCGACGTCGATGATGCCCTTGTCGGTGCGAACGCCAAGCGACAGCCCATTCGGCGTCTGCAGCATCGCCAGCGTCATGTTCTTGGTGGCCTGCAGCTTCGGCTGGCCGGCGGCGGGGGCAGGCGTGCCCTTGGCCTGGGCAAAGGCGTCGCGGGCGCTGGTGGCGAGCAGGCCGCCGGCGACGACGCCCGCGGCGGACGCTGTGAGGAATTTACGGCGTTCGTTGTCCATGTTTTCCGTCCCTTTTTGTTGTCCAGCCCACATTCGCGGTGCTGAACTGCGAGGCTAGCACTGGAAAACCGCTGCTTAAATGGGTAAGTCAGGGGCAGCAGGCATGGCTGGCCTGTGCCGCCTGCGATTGGAAACCTGCATGAAATCCGCCGTTCTCGTTTTCCCCGGCATCAACCGCGAACGCGACATGGCGCGGGCTTTGAAACTTGCATCGGGTCATGACTCCACCATGGTCTGGCATGCCGACACCGCGCTGCCGAAGGGGACCGACCTCGTGGTGGTGCCCGGCGGGTTTTCCTATGGCGACTATCTGCGCTGCGGCGCCATCGCGGCGCGCTCGCCGGTGATGGATGCGGTGCGCGCCTTTGCCGCCGATGGCGGCCTCGTGCTCGGGGTCTGCAACGGCTTTCAGATTCTCTGCGAGTCCGGGCTGCTGCCGGGCATCCTGATGCGCAACGCCAAGCTGAAATTCATCTGCCACGACGTGCATCTCCGCGTCGAGCGCTCCGACACCGCCTTCACCCGCGGCTACAATGCCGGGCAGGTGATCCGGGTGCCGATCGCCCACGGCGAGGGCAACTACACGGCGGACGCCGAAACGCTGAAGCGCCTCGAAGGCGACGGCCGCGTGCTGTACCGCTATTGCTCCGCCACCGGCGAGGTCGGCGACCTCCACAACATCAACGGCGCCGCGCAGTCGATCGCCGGCATTGTCAACGAGCGCGGCAACGTGCTTGGCATGATGCCGCATCCGGAAAATCACGTCGAAGACATCATGGGCTGCACCGACGGCCGCGGCCTGTTCGCCGGCCTCGTCGAGCATCTGGCGCACGCAGCATGAGCGTGATGCGGTTGCTGAAACTCGCCGCGGCGTTTGGGTTCGTTGCCGTCTTCGCCACGTCTGCGCGCGCGCAGGATTTCCCCAAACATCCCATCACCATGATCGTGCCGTTCGCGGCCGGCGGCACCTCGGACGTGATCGCCCGCGCCGTGGCCGAGCAGATGGCCGTGGCGCTGGGACAGGCGGTCATCATCGAGAACGTCGCCGGCGCCGGCGGCTCGACCGCGCTGGCGCGGGCCTCGCGCGCCGATCCCGATGGCTACACCATCGCCATCGGCAATGCCGGCACCAGTGCGGCGACCTACACCATCTATCCGAAGCTGCCGTTCACGCCGGACTCGTTTGTGCCGATCGCGATGGTGGCAAAGACCTTCGGCATCGTCGCGCTGCGCAAGGATTTTCCGGCGGCGACGCTGAAGGACTTCATCGCCTACGCGAAAGCCAATCCCGGCAAGATCAACCTCGGCCATGCCGGCATCGGTTCGTCGAACTACCTGATCTGCAAGAGCTTCGTGCAGGCCGC
>JAQGKA010000523.1 GCA_028290355.1 Tardiphaga sp.
GGCGGCGCGATGATGACGCCGGTCGGGCGGCTGGTGCTGCTGCGCTCCATCGACAAGAGCGCGCTGGTTAACGCAATGGCGTGGGTCACGGTGCCGGCACTGATCGGTCCGGTGATCGGTCCGCCGCTCGGCGGCTTCGTCACCACCTATTTCTCCTGGCACTGGATCTTCCTGATCAACATTCCGATCGGCTTTCTCGGCATCTTTCTGGCGTTGCGTTTCATCGAGCCTATCCGCAGCGAAGACCCCGAGCGCTTCGATCTCTGGGGGCTGCTGCTCGCCGGCATCGGGCTCGGCGGCATCGCCTTCGGCGGCTCCGTCGCCGGCCTCGGCCTGCTGCCATGGCCGATCGTCGTGGCCCTGGTATCGGTCGGCATCATCTCAATGACGCTCTATGTCATTCACGCCCGGCGCACCGCCTCGCCGGTGCTGGACTTTTCGCTGCTGCGACTGGCAACGCTGCGCGCGGCCATCATCGGCGGCTTCCTGTTCCGGCTCGGCATCGGCGCGCTGCCGTTCCTGCTGCCGCTACTGATGCAGGTCGGCTTCGGCCTGTCGCCGTTCCGCTCTGGCATGGTGACGTTCGGCTCAGCGGTGGGCGCCATGGGCATGAAGACGCTGGCGGCGCGCATCATCCGCACCTTCGGCTTCCGCAACGTCATGACCGTCAACGCCGTGGTCAGCTCGTTCTTCCTTGCGGCCTGCGCGCTGTTCACGGTGACGACGCCGCTGATGCTGATCCTGATCATTCTGGTGGTCGGCGGCTTCTTCCGCTCGCTGGAATTCACCGCCATCAACACGGTGGCCTATGCCGAGGTCGAACCGCCGCAGATGAGCCGCGCCACCACCCTGGTCAGCGTCAACCAGCAGCTGGCGATCTCCGCCGGCGTGGCCGTCGGCGCGGCCTGCGTGGAATCCACCATGCTGATGCATCACATGACCGAACTGTCGGCCGACGATTTCGCGCCCGCCTTCATCGTGGTGTCGCTGCTCTCGGCCGCCTCGGCGTATTTCTTCTGGCAGATGCCGGATGATGCCGGCCACGAAATCTCCGGCCGCAAGGTGATCGACATCGCCAGCCGTAAGGGCGTCGAAAAAGCCGCAGTAAAGGCGGCGAGCGAGACGACCGAGGACACGCGGGATCAGCGGCTGGGCTAGTCCTCGCGCTGTCCGAGGCGCTCCTCGCCCGCCACACCGCGAAAGCCCATCGCCAGCACGTAGCGCTCGGATGAATCCTTGCGGCTCGAGGCCGGCTTAACATGCTTCACCGAGGTGAAGTCGCGCTTCAGCTGCGTCATCAGCGTCGCGTCGGCGCCGCTCTGGAATACTTTGGCGACGAAGGTGCCGCCGGGCTTCAGCACGTCGGCGGCAAAGGCCGCGGCGTCCTCGACCAGGCCGACGATGCGCAGCTGGTCGGTCTTGCGATGGCCAGTGGTGTTGGCGGCCATGTCGGACAGCACCACGTCGGCCTTGCCGCCCATCATCTCGCGCAGCTTGGCCGGCGCATCGTCTTTCAGGAAATCGAGCTGCGCGAAGGTCACGCCGACAATGTTGGGCATTTCGAGGAGGTCGATGGCGACGACCTGGCCCCTGCCCTCGGCGGAGCCGACCCGCTTGGCGGCGATCTGGCTCCAGCCGCCGGGCGCAGCGCCCAGATCGACCACCGAAATGCCCGGCTTGAGGAAGTGGTATTTGTCGTCGATCTCGATCAGCTTGTAGGCCGCGCGCGAGCGCAGGCCGTCACGTTTGGCCTGCTGCACATAGGGATCGTTGAGCTGGCGCTCGAGCCAGAGCTTTGACGACAGCTTCAGCCTGCCGGCGCTCTTGACGGTAACGCGCATCCGTCCGGTGGTGTCTTTGGCCATATCGTGGTGTTTGCCTTCGGGGTTGGCGCGATCCTTAGCACACCATGCCGGGATCCGTGCATCCCGATACACGCATCCTGATGCGTGTATCGAATCCGGGCCTCAGGAGACCCGGATCGCACCGTCCTCGCGCATCATTTCCACCAGCATACCCTCGCGCAGGCCGCGATCGGCCACCCGCAGCCGCGGCAGCGGGAAGGCGTTGCGGATCGCATCGAGGATGGCGCAGCCCGCCAGCACCAGATCGGCGCGTTCCGGGCCGATGCAATTGTTGGCGGCACGCTCGGCGTAACTCATGGAGAGCAGTTTTGCGATGGTACCGTCGAGGTCGGCATTGCTCATCCAGACACCGTCGATGCGGCGGCGGTCATAGCGCACCAAATTGAGATGCACCCCGGCCAATGTCGTCACCGTGCCCGAGGTGCCGAGCAAGTGCATGCCGTCGAGATCGTTGCCGTTCTCGGCCGCGAACGGCGCCACATGCTTGGCGACCTCCGCGACCATCAGCGCGTAGGATTCCTTGGTGACGTGCTTGCCGCCGAAGCGCTCCGCCAGCGTCACCACGCCGAGCGGGATCGACATCCACGCCTTGATCAGCGGTTTGGCGTTGTGCACCCCGGGATCACGCTCGATCCGCACCAGTTCGCTGGAACCGCCGCCGATGTCGAACAGGATCGCGCCGCTGCCCTTGGGATCGAGCAGCGGCGAGCAGCCGATCACCGCCAAGGCGGCTTCGGTCTCGCGGTCGATGATCTCCAGCGTGATGCCGGTCTCGGTGGCGACCTGCGCCAGGAAGGCATCGGAATTCGACGCCGCGCGGCAGGCTTCGGTGGCGATCAGGCGCAGCCGCTGCGCGTCCTTGGACTGGATCTTGTCGCGGCAGATGCTGAGCGCCGAAATCGCCCGGGAGATCGCAGCCTCACTGATCACGCCGGACGTGGAGACGCCCTCGCCGAGCCGGATGATCCGGGAAAACGAATCGATCACGCGAAAACTGTCCCCGGTGGGACAGGCGATCAGCAGGCGGCAATTGTTGGTGCCGAGATCGAGCGCGGCATAGACGCTGGAACCGGCGTCCCGCGCGCCGTCGGCCATCACCGCAGCCAATCCCTGCACACACTCGTGCGGCGCAAGGCCAGCGCGAAGCCGCGTGTCATCGTTCATTCAAT
>JAQGKA010000532.1 GCA_028290355.1 Tardiphaga sp.
GACTGACGCTGTTCCTGGCACAACGCACCGCGCTGGAAGCCGGCGAGCCGGTCGGCATCGATCCCGCGCGCGACGAACTGGCGTTCTTTCCGCTGATCTACTGGCCGATCATCCCCGGCGCACCAAAGCCGCCGCAGGACGCCATCAACCGCATCGACGCCTATATGAAGCAGGGCGGCACCGTGCTGTTCGACACCCGCGACGCCATCGAAGCGCCGCCGGGACCGAGCGGGGAATCGCAGACCCCGGGCATGCTGACATTGCGCAACATCCTGTCTTCGCTCGATGTGCCCGAGCTGGAACCGGTGCCGCGCGAGCACGTGCTGACCAAGACCTTCTATCTGCTGCGCGACTTCCCCGGCCGCTTCAACTCCGGACCGACCTGGGTCGAGACGCTGCCGCGCGACGATGGCGATGACGCCGCGTCGCGACCGGCGCGCGGCGGCGACGGCGTGTCGCCGATCATCATCACCTCCAACGATCTGGCTGGCGCCTGGGCGCTGCGGCCCGACGGCCAGCCCATGCTGCCGCTGACGCCCGGCGAACCCAGGCAGCGCGAATTCGCCTTCCGCGCCGGCGTCAACATCGTGATGTACACCCTGACCGGCAACTACAAGGCCGACCAGGTGCACGCGCCGGCGCTGATCGAACGGCTCGGACAATAGGATCGCGACATGCAGTATGGCATCGCGTTTACGCCACTCGTCCCGACGCTCGTGTTGTGGATCGGACTTGCCGCCATCGTGGTGATCGCGGTGCTGCTGCTGATCGGCCGCGCGCGCGGCGCAGCTGTGCGCGTCGCGGCACTGGCACTGATCCTGCTCGCACTCGCCAATCCCTCCTTCACCCGCGAGGAGCGCGAACCGCTGTCGTCGGTGGCCGCCGTGGTCATCGACAAGAGCCCGAGCCAGAATTTTGGCGAACGCACCAAGGAAACCGCCGAGGCGCAGCAAACGCTGATCGATCGTCTGAAGCAGGTCAAAGGCCTCGAGGTCCGCGTCGTCGAGGCCGGACAGGCCGACGGCGAGACCGACGGCACCAAGCTGTTCGGCGCTTTGTCCTCCGCACTCTCCGACGTGCCGACCGACCGCGTCGCCGGCGCGTTCCTGATCACCGACGGCCGTGTCCACGACATTCCGGCCAATGCCGCCGCGCTCGGCTTCACCGCCCCGGTACACGCGCTGATCACCGGCCGCAAGGACGAGCGCGACCGCCGCGTCGCCATCACCGCGGCACCGCGCTTCGGCATCGTCGGACAGAGCCAGACGGTCACCTACCGGCTCGACGATCAGGGCGTGTCAGGCGAACGCGCCCGCGTCGTGGTCCGCCGCGACGGCGACGTGCTCAACGAGCGCACGGTGCAGTCAGGCCAGACCGTCAGCATCGATATCGACATCAAGCATGCCGGCCCGAACATCGTCGAGATCGAGGCTTCGCCGCTCGCCGACGAGCTGACGCTGGTCAACAACCGCGCGGTGGTCGCCATCGACGGCGTGCGCGACAAGTTGCGGGTGCTGCTGGTGTCGGGCGAACCGCATTCCGGCGAGCGCACCTGGCGCAACCTCTTGAAGTCCGATGCCAGCATCGACCTCGTGCATTTCACGATCCTGCGGCCGCCGGAAAAACAGGACGGCACGCCGATCAACGAACTGTCGCTGATCGCATTTCCGACCCGCGAATTGTTTCAGCAGAAGATCAACGAATTCCAGCTGATCATATTCGATCGCTATGCCCGCCAGGGCGTGCTGCCGATCGCCTATTTCGACAACATCGCACGCTATGTCCGCGCCGGCGGCGCGGTGCTGGTGTCGGCCGGGCCGGACTACGCCTCCACCACCAGCATCTGGCGCACGCCGCTGGATTCGGTGCTGCCGGCCGAGCCGGTCGGCGTCACCGAGAAGCCGTTCTATGCCCATCTCAGCGATGTCGGCAAACGCCATCCGGTGACGCGCGGCCTCGAAGGCGGCGCCACCGAGCCGCCGAAATGGAGCCGCTTCTTCCGCACCGTCGAGACCCGCAACACCACCACGCCGCCGGTCATGACCGGCGCCGACGGCAAGCCGTTGCTGCTGCTGTCGCGCTCCGGCGAAGGCCGCGTGGCGCTGCTGCTGTCGGACCACATCTGGCTGTGGGCACGCGGCCATGAAGGCGGCGGGCCGCATCTCGATCTTCTCAGGCGGATGTCGCACTGGCTGATGAAGCAGCCTGACCTCGACGAAGAAGCGCTGAAGCTGCAGAGCCAGGGCAAGGACCTCGTCGTTCAACGCCAGACCATGGGCGACACCGTGGCGCCGGTGACGGTGACCTCGCCATCCGGCAAGACCCGCGAACTGATGCTGAGCGCGGCAGAGCCCGGGCTGTGGCGCTCGACCACGCCGGCCGACGAGCTCGGCCTCTGGCAAGCCACCGACGGCACGCTGAAAGCGCTGATCAATGTCGGCCCGATCAACCCCAAGGAATTCTCCGAGGTCACTTCGACAACCGAAATGCTGAAGCCGCTGGCGCTGGCCACCGGCGGCGACGCCCGGAGGATCAATGACGGCGGCGGCATCGACCTGCCGCGCATCGTGCCGGTACGGTCCTCGACGATCTTCCGCGGCGACGGCTGGATGGGCGTGCATATGCGCGACGCCAGCGTGGTGCGCGGCGTTGGCGTGCTGCCTGTCTTCGCCGGCCTCATCGGCCTGCTGCTGCTGCTCGGCGCCTTCGCCGCTACCTGGCTGCGCGAGAGCCGCTAGGCCGCTAGCCTAGCGAAGCGTTGCGGGAATCCCACAGCGCGCCGGTTTTAGTACGCCCCGCCACTATGCCGGCCGCCAGCCGTTGACACCGCCCTGCCCTCCCTGCGATGTTACATTATAACATCGGGAGCGGCGGAGACGCCTTTGCCCTGCCGATGCGGGGCGCCTGTCGGCATGAAGTGGTTTCGGACGCACATCAAAAACGGATCACGGCTGGCGCTGTTCGCGCTGGCGATTCAGTTTGTGCTGTCGTTCGGACATTTTCACGCCGCCAGCGCGCAGGCGGCGCCGGCCGACTCGGCCATTGAGTCAGTCCAGCTTCCAGCCGGCCCAAGCCACGCCCCGGATCAGCATCCCGCGGACAATTGCGCGA
>JAQGKA010000553.1 GCA_028290355.1 Tardiphaga sp.
CGGGCGCTGAAGATCCTGCGCGACCTCGGCTGGATCGACATCAAGGACAGCAACCCGGTGGACGTCACCGAACTCGACGTGGTCAAGAATCCGAGCGGCATCAAGATCGTCCCATTGGAGAACGCGCAGGCGCCGCGCGCGCTGGACGATGTGGATTTTGCCGCCGTGCAAGGCAACTTCGCGATCTACAGCGGGCTGAAGCTGACCGAAGCCTTCGCGCTGGAGAAGATGACGACGCCTTACAGCAACGTCGTTGCGGTCAAGCGCGGCAACGTCGATGCGCCATGGGCCAAGGACATCGCCGACGCCTACAAGTCGGACACGTTCAAGAACGCGATCCGCAACGACAAGTTCTATGCCGGCTTCGTGCTGCCCAACTATTTCAACTGATAGAAGGATGCTCGTGCAGGTTGTATCCGGTCGGAAGGATGGCAACGACACGGCGTGCTTTGACTCGCGGAAAAGCTGAGCTAGGCTGCTGAAAGCGTGACGCTACGCTTTCGGATCGAGGAGCATGAACTTCCGCGTCGTCCTGGCTCTGCTGTCGATGTGCGCTGCCGGCCCGCTGGCGGCACAGGCACCGTCCAGCTTTGAGGCTGCCGCCCGTGCGCGCGGAACGCCCGATATTCCCGGCCTCAACATCGTCTGGCTGACGCCGTGGGGCGATCTCGCCCTGGCCCGCGAATGGCGCAACATCGTCGTGCACCAGAGCGAAGGCTCGGCCGGCTCGGCCTATCGCGGCGCGCTGGCGCAGATGGAGCGGCCGAACCGCCGCGGCACCACCATCTGGGTCGAGACCGACGGCACCGTCTACTGGGCAGTGGCCGAATTCGCCGTGCCGAACCACCTGCGCGACGGCAACCGCAACGACAACAAGTTCATCGACAATTCGTCGACGTTCCAGCAGGTAGACAACGACAGCTCGATCGGCGTGGAATTCGTCGGCAACTATCCCAATGTACGGCGGCCGGTGACCGAGGCGCAGATCGCCGCGTGGCGCATTCTGGTGCGCGTGCTGCAGGTCCGCTACGACATCCCCAATGAGCGCGTCTTCGCCCACAACTGGGTAGACTTCAAGGATTCTCGCTATTGCGAAGGCTGCGACCTCGCCAAGCTGGCGCGCACCCAAGGCATCGAGACCGCGCAGCGCATCGACCGGGACAGGTAAGTCCCTGACGCCAGTTACTTCACGCCGACCCGCAACTCGCCCTGCTTGGTCGCTGGCGGCGACAGCACCACGGTCTTGCCGTCGCGCAACTGAAACACCGGCGGCGAGTAAGAGTCCGCCTGGCCGCTAGCATTGAACTTGATCGGGCCGAAGAAGGTCCGGACATTCAGCTTCGCCAGGGCGTCACGGACCTTTTCCTTGTCCAGCGTTCCCGCGCTTTCGATCGCCATCTGCATGGTGACCGCCGCAACGGTGTAGGACGCGCTGCCGTAGTCCGGGTTGTGGCCGAACTTGTCCTTGAAGGCTTTCAAGTAGCCTTCGCTGGAGCCGAACACGTCGTCGGAAGGATAGCGCGATGCGGCGTCCCACCAGGCCGCGCCGGTGATGTTTTCCGAACCGGCAATGCCGACAGCCTCGACGAACTCCGGAAACGAAGGTCCGGTGAGCATGGTCACCACCGGCGCCTCGATGCGTTGATCGATCATCTGCTTGCGGATCAGGATGTTGTCGTTGCTGTAGCCCGCGATGAAGATCCAGTCCGGCGCCAGACTCTTCATAACCGACAATGCGGAGGCATGGTCGAGCGCATTGATCGAGAATTTCTCGTTGGAGACGATCTCCATGCCGTTGGCCTTGGCGACTTGCTCCATCTCTTGGGCGAGCGCCAGCGGGAACAGGTCGTTGCGCGCATAGATCGCGACCTTCTTCACCGAAGCGGCTTTCTCCCTGACCACCTTGAACAGCGGCTCCAGCAAGGTGGCATTGGGCGTGTAGGTGCCGAACAGATAGCGCGGCTTCTGGTCGAACACCTGCGGCGACGACGCGGTCGCGGCCACGGTCGGGATCTTGTATTTTTCCGAGACGATGCTCGCGGCCTTGGCGGCGCCCGAGCCATGCGGTGAAAACAGAAAGTCGACCTTCTCCTGGGTGATCAGGCCCTCGGCGGCCTGCACCGCCCGCGGCGTGTTCGACTGATAGTCGACATAGACCATCTCGATCTTGAGCTTGCGGTCGCCGACCTTGATGCCGCCTGACTTGTTGACCTGCTCGGCCCAGACCTCATAGCCCTGCTGAGCCTTCAACGCTTCCGGCGCGAGGCCGCCGGTCAGCGGCAGCGGTGCGCCGAAGCGGATGACGTCCGCCTGTGCAGCGGCCAAAGACGGCGCCAGCGCGATCCCAGCCGCCATGGCAGCGACAAGCAAAGTCCTGAAGACCGAACGCAACATCAAATGGCCTGGCATGCTCATGCTTCCTTGGTTGGATTTGTTCAGGGGAGCTTCGCCGCTGCCGCGTTCACGTGCCGACACGCAGCGCCGCGTGCTGCTTGCGCAGATAGGCAATGACGGACAGCGCGGTGATCCGGCCGGTCTTGGGATTCTCTGAGGGGATGTTCTCGATGGTCATCGAGAAGCGCGCGGAGTCGGACTCCACCTCGACGCGGTGCACATTGCGCGTCAGCGCGGGATCGGCCCAGATTTCCAGCCTGGTCTGGTCCGCCCCGGCACCGGCCAGCGACAGCGCCACGGCGACGTTGAGATTGGCCGGGAAGCCTTTTGCCGCCTCGCGCGCGGTGCCGTCGAAAATCTTCAGCGGCTCGGTGATGCTCTCGATGTCGATATTGTTTTCGATGATGTAGGGGGCGCCGGCGAGGCCCTTGACCGGCTTGCGCGTCACCATGCGCACCGAGTGGATCTTGCCCTCCGCCGCCGCGGTCATGGCGTCCAAGCCGATCAGCGCGCCGGTTGGCACCACGATCTGGCCACCGTGCTGTCGGGCGAGTTCGATCAGCTCTTCGTGCTCCAGCAGTGCGCCCGCGCTGAGAACGATCGCCGTCTTTCCCTTGCTGACGAACGGCGCCACGATCGACGGTAGCAGCTTGCTCGGCGCGCATTCGATGACAATGTCGGCGATATCGGAAAGACCATCGATCGGCAGGATCGCAGGCGCCGTGCTGAGCTTGGCCAGGAATGCCTGGTGCTTCTCCGGATTCTGCACCGAGACCGCCACCAGAACCATGCCCGTAATGCCCTGATCGAGGGCTTCGACGACCTTGGTGCCGATCGGTCCGAGGCCTACGACGGCAACGCGCGCCGCGGTTCGGGTGGTGGGCGATATCGTGCTCATCGATGGGTTTTCCGTCTTTTGGGGTGGCAGCAGGAGGCTAAGGTGGCGGAGCGCAAGCCGACAAACGACTAAAATGCGCAGACACATTATTTTTTCTCATATATGAAGGAGCCGCTCAAGCCAGATACCGGATGCGCGATGAAAGAGGCCCTGAAACGCAAGCTGCCGCCAATGACCAGCCTGCGCGGTTTCGAGGCGGCGGCGCGGCACATGTCGTTCAGCGAAGCGGCCAAGGAACTGCAGCTGACGCAAGGGGCGATCAGCCGGCAGATCAAGAGCCTCGAGGCCTATCTGAAATTCCCGCTGTTCGTGCGCCGGACGCGGCAGATCGCACTGACACCAGCCGGCGATGAGCTGTTTCAGGTGGTGCGCGACGTGCTCGACCAGATCGAGCGCGCGACCTCCCAGCTGCAGCAGAAATCCAAATCGAAGACGCTGGTGATCTCGGTACTCCCCACCCTGGCCTCGACTTGGATCATGTCGCGGCTGCATGCCTTCACGGAGACGCGCAGCGATATCGATCTGCGGATCGTCACCTCGATCGAACCGGTCGATCTCGTCAATGACAGGATCGACATCGCACTGCGGGTCGGCCGCCTGCCCGGCCGCACCTACGACAAGAAGCAGCCCCGCATCGAACTGGAAATGGTCACCGGCTGGGACGGCGTCGGCGCCGACGAACTGTTTCCAGACATTCTCGTTCCCGTCTGCTCACCCGCGCTGCTGCAGGGCAAGAGCATCGGCAACGCCAGCGAGCTTCTCGTCTACCCGCTGATCCACACCTCGACCCGGCGCTTTGCCTGGCCGGACTGGCTGCGCGCTCAAGGCGTTACGGCGACATCGGCGGAAAAGAAGAAACTGGAATTCGGACATTTCTTCATGTCGCTGGAAGCGGCGCTGCGCGGCCAGGGCATCGCCATCGTCCCGCAGGTGCTGCTGTCGCTGCACAAGGACGCCGACCGGCTGGTCCAGCTGTTCAAGCCGTCGATCCCCAGCGCTGGCGCATACTACCTGCTGATGCACGAATCCAAGATGAAGTCGCGGGATGTGCAGCTGCTGCGGATGTGGATCCTGGCGGAAGCCAACGCGCTGCGCTGATGACGATCCGGCTCCGGATTATTTTTTAGCCTTCTTGGCCGCGGCCTTTTTCTTCACGGCCTTTTTCGCCGGCTCTTCCACCGCGACGGGCTTCTCCGCAGCCACGGCAGGCTTCGGCTCTTTGGCCACGACGGGCTTCGGTTCGGTGGGCTTGACCGACTCCTGCTTCAGACGCTTCTGCTCGGCTTCAAATTTGGCTTCGCGCATTTGGCGCAGCGCATCGGCGCGCGGTGTGGGATTAGCCATGATGGTCTCTCTATACGCGAATCGTCTAATGTCCCATTTAGCACTAAAATGCTGATTATTCAGCGAAAACAATGATATCCACAAGGTGGCGGTGCCGGGCAGATCAGCCGCGCAGGAAACGTTTACGGCGAGCCGTCGTTGTATTGATCTGCCCAGCAAGGCCTGCCAGATTTATGACTGTCCACACTCGTTCAGCATCGGAAAACCGCGCTGGTGCCAGACCGGGTAAGCGGGTGACACATCGCTCGCGGTGTCGAGCCTGGCGACCTGCTCCGTGGTCAAACTCCATCCCACCGCGCCGATATTCTCGACGAGCTGCTGCTCGTTGCGGGCACCGACGATGACGTTCGCCACGGTCGGACGCTGCAGCAGCCAGTTGAGCGCGACCTGCGGGATGGTCTTTGCGGTCTCCTCGGCGACGATGTCGAGTGCATCGACAATTCGAAACAGCCGTTCCTCCTCGAAACGCGGTCCGGTGCCGGCAATGTCGTGCGCACGGGTGCCGGGCTGCGCAGCCTGACCGCGGCGGATCTTGCCGGTGAGTTTCCCCCAGCCGAGCGGGCTCCAGATCACCGCGCCGACGCCCTGATCGAGCCCTAGCGGCATCAGCTCCCACTCGTAGTCGCGATTCAGCAGCGAATAATAGGCCTGATGACCGACATGGCGCGGGTAGCCATAACGCTCCGACACCGCCAGCGATTTCATCAGGTGCCAGCCGGAAAAATTCGAGCAGCCGATGTAGCGGATCTTGCCGGCACGGACGAGTTGATCGAGTACCGCAAGGGTTTCCTCGACCGGCGTATTGTAATCCTGACCATGCAGCTGAAACAGATCGATGTGATCGGCGCCGAGTCGCTGCAACGCGCCGTCCACCGCCGAAATCAAATGCTGCCGCGACGAGCCGAAATCGTTGGGTCCGCCGCCCCGGGGAAAGGTCGCCTTGGTCGAAATCAGCAGCCGGTCGCGCTTGCCCTTGATCGCGGCGCCCAGAATGGTTTCGGCCAGACCGTCCGAATAGACATCGGCGCTGTCGAACATCGAAATCCCGTGATCGAGGCAAACGTCGATCAGGCGCGATGCACCGCCGGCATCGGTCGATCCCCACGCCTTGAAGAAATCATTGCCGCCGCCGAAGGTGGCGGTGCCGAAGCTGAGGGCCGGCATGCGCAGGCCGGAATGTCCGAGGCGTCGATATTCCATGTTCTGAATTCCCTGTGAGTCTCACGCGCCCGTGACGGAGCCGCGCTCTTGCCGCGGCCTCGCGATCATCCGCAAGGATTTCGGTACAATAAGCGGCATCCCTTGAATATACGAGACCGTGCATGGCAATGTTGCGCCATTGAGCCGCGTTGGCACTTTGGGAATTACTGGAGGGCCGGTGCTCGAACGTTTTACGCGACGTCATTTTGCAAAGGCTGCGGGATCGCTGGCCCTCGGCGCCTCGACCAGCTTGGCCGATATGGACCGGGCGCAATCAGCCCCAGCGAACCCGACAAACGCAAGGAACCGGAGCTTCCCAAAGGACTTCGTCTGGGGCACGGCGACCTCGGCCTATCAGATCGAAGGCGCCGTCGATGAGGACGGCCGCGGTCCATCGATCTGGGACCGCTACGCGCACACGCCGGGGAAAATCCGCGATCACAGCAACGCCGATCGCGCCGCCGATCACTATCACCGCTACAAGGAAGACGTGCAGCTGATGATGGCGCTGGGCGTCACAGCCTATCGGTTTTCGATCGCGTGGCCACGCGTCTTTCCCGAAGGCAACGGCGCCGCGAACCCCAAGGGTCTCGATTTCTACAACCGGCTGATCGACGAGCTTCTGGCCAATGGCATCGAGCCGTTTGCGACGCTGTATCACTGGGACCTGCCGCAGGCGCTGCAGGACCGTGTTGGCGGATGGCAATCCCGCGACACATCAAAGGCGTTCGGCGATTATGCCGGCTACGTCGCGCAGCACCTGACCGACCGCGTGAGAAACGTTTTCACGATCAATGAATCCGCGACCTTTATCGACTTCGGCTATGGCAGCGGCCCGGTCGAAATGGCGCCAGGCGTCAAGCTGCCACAGGCTGGCCTGAACCAGGTGCGCCACCATGTGGTGCTCGGTCATGGCCCGGCGGTGCAGGCGATCCGCGCCAGCGGCCGCGCCGGCACCAAGGTCGGCCCGGCCGAAAACATCGTCGCCTGCGTGCCGGCCGTTGAGACGCCGCAGAATATCCGGGCGTCGGAAATCGCCACGCGCGAAATGAACGGCGGCTATCTCACCGTGATGCTGGAGGGAAAATACACCGACGCTTTTCTCGCCTATGCCGGCAAGGACGCTCCGAAATACACGAGTGAAGATTTGAAGATCATTTCCTCTCCGGTCGATTTCGTCGGCATCAACGTCTACATGCCGCAGCACTACGTGGTCGCGACCGACGATGCACATGGCTTCGCCCTCGTCCCGTTTCCAGCGTCGTTTCCGCATATGGCATCGGACTGGCTGCGGATCGGGCCGGAGGCTATGTACTGGGCGCCGCGCAACCTCGCCAAGGTCTGGAACGTCGACAATATCTACATCAGCGAAAACGGCACGTCGGCGACAGACCGGCCGGCCGCCGACGGCAGGATTCACGACCTCGATCGCATCATGTATCTGCGCAACTACCTGACGCAGTTGCAGCGGGCCACCTCGGAGGGCGTTCCGGTGCGCGGCTATTTCCAATGGAGCCTGATGGACAATTTCGAATGGCCGGACGGCTTCGAAAAGCGGTTCGGGCTTTATCACGTCGACTTCGACACCCAACGCCGTACACCAAAACTCAGCGCGGAATTCTACCGCCAGCTGATCGCGATGAACGCGCTGGTTTAGTCGTCAATGCCGCGACGACCTCAGAAACTGATCGTGGTGCGGACGCCGAACACCGCGGCATCCTTGATGCGTTGGGTTTGCGTAGCGTCGTTGGGATCGGCGACGCCACCGCCGGGATGCACGATGTATTGAAACAGCGGCTGTATCGACACGCCCGCTTTGACTTCCGCGAGATAGGTCATTTCGAGAATGGCTTCGTAGTCGCGGACCGGGCTTGCGATGCCCGTGAATTGCTGAATATCGCGATCGAACTGACGTGCGCCGTCGGAAATCCGGGCGTAGGTCATCGCGAAGCCGATCTTGTCGTTCGGCCTGCTCTCGCTGAAACCGGTGAACTGGATTCCGCCATCGATATACACGCTGACAAGATTACGGTCGGACGGGCTGACCGAGGCGCGTGCGAACAAGCCGATGCCCTTGTCGGGATCCAGCGCGCTGCGCGCCAGCCTTTGCTCATAGACCGCGAATACACCCTGATTGCGACGCAACGCCGCCGGCTCGCCCGATCCCGCGGGATCCGCGAGCGAGAGGCCCTGCGCGGTCAGGCGCTGGTCGTCGAAGGTGCCGAGGTGATACCAGGCCCCGCCGGTGATCGAGCCCGGCAGTGCGGCGGCGCCGAGTTCGAACCCGTATTTGAGCTGGCCGATGAACCAGGGCGGATCGTTGACGCGAAACAACAGCCCGTTTGGATTCTTGATCTGCGGATCCGCAGGCCCCTGCGGCGCCGCATCGCCATCGAACACGGCGAAGTAGGCGGTGATGCGCTCGGACAATTGCGCCTTGATGCGAATGCCGGGCACCGCCAGCGGCGGCGATGGCCCGCCGCTCGGCAGAATGACCCCGGTGATACCAGGCCAGCCGAGTGCGGAATTGGCGAAGACGTCGTCGTATTTGCTGTCGATGAATTCGATATCCGACGGCTGCTGGCCAACCTTGATCATCAATCGGCCACCAAGCAGCGATTGCTCGATCCACATCTCGTACAAGCGGGTCGCCGGCAGCGCCTCGATGCCGCTTACCAGCATCAGGTTGCCGACATAATCGCGCGACAGCCCGTCGCCATGGATCTGAAAGATGTTGGCGTGGAACGTCGCGCCCGACCATCCCATCAGTCTCTCAAGATCGACATCAGTACCGAGATCGAGCAGCGCCACCGCGATCTTCACCCAGGTCGGGATGAACTTGGTGGCGGCGTCGAGCGAGCCCTTGTAAGCGTTGAGCGCCGCAACGTCGTCCTTGTTGAGGTCGTTCTCCTTGTCTTTCATCAGGAAGCGAATGGCTTCCGACGTCAGATACATGTCGTTACGGGTGTTGCCGACGACTTCAGCGGGGACCTTGTCGAGCGTGCCGTACTTCTGGACCTGATCGCCGACGTCCTTGACCAGAACCGCGAGTGACGGATAGGTGCCCTCGGTGATCTTGTGCTCGGACACATATTGCGTCACCACCGGGCGCGGATTGCCGATGATGCTGTGACCGGCGCCCTTGGCGGCGATCACATTCGCAGCCGCGACCGAGGTCTTCTGGAACTGCACCACCTGGGATTCCGGCAATGCGCGATTGAGCGCATAGGCAGTCGGTACGGTGCCGATCAGGATCAGCATGATCAGACCCATGCCCTTCTGGCCGTCATTCGAACCGTGGGCGAAGCTGACGCCGGTGCAGGTCGCGATCAGCAAGCCGCGGATCCACAGCGGCGGCGCCTTGTTGCCTTCCGGAGCCGCGTACAGTGCGGGGTTGCGGACGATCAGCTTGAGCAGCAGCAGCAGAACCGCCGCGCAGATAAAGCCGACCAGCGGCGACAGCAGCAGCGCGTAGCCGATCTCGGTGGCCTTGCCCCAATCGACGCCCGAGGTGCCGTCGCGGCCGCGCATCAGCGCGTTGGCGACGCCGACGCCGATGATCGAACCGATCAGCGTGTGCGAGCTGGATGCCGGCAGGCCGAAGTACCAAGTGCTGAGATTCCACAGGATAGCGGCGATCAAGAGCGCGAACACCATGGCGAAGCCGGCGCCGCTCGAGACCTGCAGGATCAGTTCGACCGGCAGCAGCGAGACGATGCCGAAAGCGACGGCGCCCGTCGAGAACAGCACGCCGAGGAAGTTGAAGAAGCCCGACCACATCACGGCGAACTCGGCCGGAAGCGAATGGGTGTAGATCACGGTCGCCACCGCATTCGCGGTATCGTGGAAGCCGTTGACGAATTCGAAGCCGAGCGCGATCAGCAGCGCGACGAGCAGCAGAACGTAGGGCAGATAGCTCGTGACCCGGGTGCCGGTGGCGTTGACGTCGATATAGATGCTGTAGGCGACGAACAGCAATCCGGCGGCGAGCCGCGACAATTTGGCAAGCTGGCTCTGCGTTGCGTCCAAAAGCCGAATATTTTCAGTCCGTTGGATGGGCCGCCGCCCGATCAAAAATGCTGCGACAGCACCCGGTTTGCCCTGACATCGGGCCGCGGCGCGATCTGCACCGACCACAACGCGCGGTCATCGACATCCTTCAAGGTCACGGTCATGACTTCCGTCGACCCGTCGATGCCGACGTGTCCGAAAAACTGCAGCCCGAAACATGGCGCGAGATTCTCGCCCTGCGCTTCACTGCAGCCTTTTTCAAACTTCACCGCCGGGCCAAAGGTGTTGTCCAGCTGTCCCGGCGCCCAGGTGCCCGCATGCAGCGGGCCGGAGACGAATTCCCAGAACGGCTCGAAGTCCTGGAACACCGCGCGGTTCGGGTCATAGTGATGCGCGGCGGTGTAGTGCATGTCGGCGGTCAGCCAGACGGTGTTGCCGATGCCGGCGTGCTTGATGAAGGACAGGAGATCGGCGATCTCGTGCTCGCGCCGCTGCGGTGGCCCGTCGCCCAGCGCGATGGCATCGAGGCTGATCAGCCCGATCGGCAGATCCGCGGCAATGACTTTCCACGTGGCGTTGGACGCCGCCAACTCGCGCTTCAGCCACGCCAGTTGCACCGGCCCGAGGATGTAAGTCGCCGCCTGGTCGTCGCCCTTGTTCCAGGTGGAGTCGCGATAGCTGCGCATGTCGAGCAGGAACACATCGAGCAGCGGGCCATAGCTGGCCTTGCGATAGACCCGGCCGGCCTGCTCCGGCCGCTCACGCATCGGAATGAATTCATGAAACGCCTGCCGCGCCCGTGATACCAACCGCGAGGCACCGTGTTCGTCGTAGCCGCTCTCATCGACCGATCCGATCGGCGACCAGTCGTTGGTGACTTCGTGATCGTCCCATTGCGCGAGTATCGGGACCTGCGCGTTGAAGGCGCGCATGTTGTCGTCGAGCAGGTTGTATTTGTAGTTGCCACGAAACTGCGCAAGGTCGTGCGCGACGACGGATTTTTCTTCCATGACGATGTTTCGCCAGATCTCTCCGTTCGGCAATTTCAGCTCGGATTCGATCGGGCAGTCGGCATAGATGTGATCACCGGAGTGAATGAAGAAGTCCGGGCGGTTGTTGAGCATCGTCCGGTAGCTGCGCAGGCCGCCGCGGGCGGAATCGATGCCCCAGCCCTGCCCGACCGTATCGCCGGACCAGACGAAAGAGATCGACTGCTTCCCGGCCGGTGCGGTCTTGAAATGCCCGACCTGGGTTTCACCGGAGATGCGGGCATCCGCGATGTCGTCAAATCGCACGCGATAGAAGATGTCCTGGCCAGGCGGCAGATTTTCGATCAGCGCCTTTGCGGTGAAGTCGCTGTCCGGCAACGCATCGACCGACTGCGAGCCCAAAATCGTCCGAAAGCTTTCGGTGGTGGCATAATCGACCTGCATCCGCGCAGCTCTGTCCGCCCGCGCCCAGACGATCGCCGAGTCGGTCGAGACATCGCCGGATTGCAGTCCGCAGCTGATGTTCGGACGATCCGCGGCACGGCTGAGATAAGGCGACGCGACGCCGCCGATGCCCGCCAGCGCCAGCGTCGAGGCCGAGCGCGTCAGGAATTGACGCCGCGTCGGCTGCGCATCGCGGATCGTAATCGCCATGGAGGCCCCTCATCGAATCGACGAGAAGCTTGCCCGCGACAATTGACCGTTAGCCGAAGGATTTGCGACAGGCCGGTGACGCGACCGAAGCCGTTTGCCGCAATACTGCCGTGCCGAAGTCACCGCGCTGTAATTGGCGGCAGCTATAAGCTGGGTCGAACAGCCAAGGTGAAGTGCGACATGAAACCGGCTTATGATACGACCACGCTGGCGCTGCTGCGGCGAGCTCTGGAGGACGTCCTCATCGATCCGCGTTTTCTGCGGTCGAAGTCGATTTCGGCGCTCGAGGTAGCGGAGCATATTCTTTCACAGGCAGCGCGCGGCGAGCGCGACATCGAACGGATGAAAGCCTCAGTGCTGGGCATGATGGGCGCCCCCCTCCGCGAGGCCGCTTAGGCCGGCCCAAGGCGACGTGGCCGGGCCGCCCGGCGGGGTGGATATTCGTGGCCCCGTCGGTTGACTTTGCCCTGCCGCTTCCCCCATAAACGCGCCAACCGGGAGCCCGAGATTGGGCGCGCGTTTTAACGTCATCCATCGCCGTCCAGCCACTTCTTGGTGGGCTGAGGCCCGATGGCGTGGAGCGGGGGAGTGTCCCGAGTGGCAAAGGGAGCTGACTGTAAATCAGCCGTCTTATGACTTCGAAGGTTCGAGTCCTTCTTCCCCCACCATCCTGTTTTCATTGAAGAATTGGCCCTGCGGGGCGGCGGGTTGTAGGCAATCCGCAAGCAATCGCGGTTTCACGGTTCCTTCTCGTGTGGGCCACCCAGGAGCGGCCCACCAATAGCGGCACCGGCCGGCGACCTCGCCAAGCACCCGTTGCCAGCTAATCGGCCGCCCGCATCCAGCATGCCGGGAACCGGGCAATCAACCTGCCAAAAGCCGAATCGCTGAAACAACAGCCAATCTCCGGGCTGGCATCGGCCGCTCGTGGCAGGATGGATCCAGATCCAGGCCGCCGGGCGGACGCTGGAACTGGCCGGGAATGATGAACTCCGGGTTCAATGCGGCCGCGAGATGATCGCCATCGACGATGCATTCACCGATCGCACGACATGGTCACGCAACTAACGATCAAGTAGAGATGGTGCCATCGAAGTTGGATTGCGCACATGACAAAGCCAACCGAACGCGACCACGGGCTTCTGGGCCTGGTGGAGCGCATCATGAGGAAATCGGAAGACCACGCGCCTGTAGAGGCGGCTGCGGATGCGGCCGCACAAGAGCGTCTCGATCCGGTCGTGCAGGCAGACGCCGCGCCTGCCCTGCTTGAACCTCAGTTCTCTGTCGAAGGTCCGCGAACCCGAAGCCCTTCCGAAATGGCGGACATCATCCTTCGTGCGCTCAAAGCCATCGAGGGTTGCCCGAAGCAGGGCTTCGAAGTGATCGTGTACGGCGCACGGCCGTGGAACGCCATGTTGCGCATCACCCCGGCGGTGGGACAGTTGTCGGACGCTCAGGCGTGGCGCGCACGGGTGCGCGACATGGTCCCGCTGCTTAGAGAACAATACGACGTGGTCGACTAAACTCAGGCGCCTCGAAAGCTGTGGCTCAACAGTCCCGGCGAAGAACGGCTCACGGCATCCTGCGAAAACGGGTCACCGAGACGGGTTTGAAACCAGCAGAAGTAAGAACAATGCCCGTTCGGCATTGTATCTCGCAGCCTGACGGGTTCTTTCCCATCCGCGGACAAGCTGGGTCCCGCTGCGATCGCATACGCACCATTCCCACCTGTTCCGGGCGATATTGACGATCATCAAGTCAAACATTCAGCCAACGTATCGCCGCTCCGGAACGGTTCGTTGAGGCTGATCAATAGCGGGCGGCTTTTCCGCCAGGGGGCAAGCAGAGGGCCCAAATTGCCATTATTCGGCTCCCGTGAGACAAGCCGTCCATGAATGATCGAGATCGAAAGCCGCGCTTCCAGCGCGGGCCCGGCAAGGGCCAAGAAAAAAGTCGTGACAAGGGCGGCCGGCCGCCCCGGCGCGACCGGGAATCCGGCGACGGCCCGGCCGTCCTCTATGGCTGGCACACGGTGGTGGCGGCGCTCGCCAATCCGCAGCGGCAGATCCGGAAACTGTGGCTGACCGAGAATGCCGCCCGGCGGCTCGCCGACGACAAGATCGACACCCGAATTGACCCGGTGATCGTGCCGCCCCGCGAGATCGACCAGATGCTCGGCCCCGACGCGGTACATCAGGGCCTGCTGGCGGAAGCCGATCCGCTGGAGGGCC
>JAQGKA010000556.1 GCA_028290355.1 Tardiphaga sp.
GTCTGGTTGCATGGTGTGGGCGGCGCAGAGCGGCGCCGGACGCCTGAGATTTCGATGTCGTGTCGCCGTTCACCGCCTTTCTGTCGCCCTGGTGCGAGCGCCCCGCATGGGCTCAAGCTTCGAGCAGTGCGTCGACATCGGGCGAACGCACGATGGTCCCGTCGCGCACGAACGCCTCATGGTTGTCCTCGATGCTGTCATGGTCGTAGAGATAGTTGACCATGATGCCGAAGGACTCGTGGATCGCACGGCGCGCGGCGTTGCCGAGCCAATTGATCCGTTCGAGCCGCGCGCCGTTGCCGAGGTGAAAGCGCGCTACCGGGTCGACGCGGCTTCCGGGCGACGGCTGCCGCGTCAAATACAGCGCACACAGCCGCATCAGGGCCGGGCGCAGCCTCTCGCTTTGCGCTAAGTCATGCCACCAGCCGTCGCGTTCAAGTTCGGGCAACAACGCGGCATCGGGATCGCTTGGTTCCGCGAGCCGCTTCATGAGCCAGCGCCGGAAGCCCGGCACCGGCGACAGGGTCGAGAAGCGCTTCAGTTGCGGAAACTCCGCCTGAAGCTCCTCGACCACCTGCTTGATCAGGAAATTGCCGAACGATATGCCGCGCAAGCCGTCCTGGCAGTTGGATATCGAATAGAAAATCGCGGTGTCGGCGCGCGCAGCTTGCGCCCGTGCGGCCTCTTCATTCGTCTCCCGTGCGAGCAGCGGCGGCATGGCGGTGGCCAACCCCTGCACCAGCGCGACCTCGACGAAGATCAGCGGCTCGCCGGGAAGCGCGGGATGGAAGAATGCGAAGCAGCGGCGATCGGGCGCAAGGCGTCGCCGCAGATCGTCCCAGCCCTTGATCTCATGCACTGCCTCATAGGCGATCAGCTTCTCCAGCACCGCCGCTGGTGACTGCCAGTCGATCTGCCGCAGCTTGAGAAAGCCGCGGTTGAACCAGGAGGCGAAGAGATGCTTGAGGTCGGCGTCGAGCAGCGTCAATTCCGGCTCGTCGTGCAGATGCGCGGTGATTTCACTGCGCATCGCGATCAGCGCGCCGGTGCCGCCGGGCGCCATGTTCATGCGCCGCAGCAACTCCTGCCGGGGCGGATCGGCGGCCTGCGCGAGCGCGGCGGCGGCTTCCGCCGTGGTGTCGGCGAGATAACGCTCCGCTGCCGTGCGCAGGGTCGCTTTGTCGGGCTGAAACTTCGTCGCAAGATGGCGCTGGAAGCTGTGCCGGTCGTCCGCATCGAGGGCGCCCAGCGCGTGGTGCAGTTCACGAGCGACCTGCGCGCCTGACGCCTCGCCGCGTTCCGACAACAATGCCGTCGCGAGCTGTTTCGCGCGATCAACCGGCGCGAGCTTCGAATTGGACAGGCCACTTGAGGTTTGCATGTTCAAGGTCATAATCATCTCCTATCTTCAACCGTGTAGGACCGCGGCCGGGCGGAATTTCGCCGGCGGCACGTAAAGTCCGCCTGACGCCGTCACGAGGTCGTCGATGGTTTGGGCCGCGAGCCAGTCGCGGGTTGCGGTGTTGACATCGATGCCGAGGTCAGAGGGGAACATCACGATGCCGCGGCGGCGCAGGCTGTCGCTTATTTTGGCCGATTGTCGCCTGCCGAACTCAGTATCGCCGGCGACGGCGCGCAATGCCGCGTCGCGGTCCTGCGGCGACCGGCAACGCAAAAGGTTGGCCACGCCACGTTCGGTAACGACATGGCTGACGTCGTCGCCATAGATCATCACCGGCGGCAGCGCGAAACCGGCCGAGGCTGCGAGGTCGAAAGCGTCCAGCCGTTCGACAAAGCTCGGAGCGCCATTCGGCTGATGGGTCTGCACCATCTGCACCACAAGCTTGCGTCCGCGCAGGCTCTCGCCGGCTTCCTGACCGGCCCGCAGCCAGGAGGGGCTGTCGTGGCGGCGGCCACGCGCGTCGGCGCCCATATTCGGCGCGCCGCCGAAGCCCGTGATCCGGCCCTTCGTTGCCGTCGAGCTGTTGCCCTGCGCGTCGATCTGTAACGTGCCGCCGACGAAAAGGTCGCAGGCATATTGTCCGGCGACCTGTGCGAGCGCGCGGTTGGAACGCAGATTGCCGTCGGCGCCAACCGGGAAGATATCGGCGCGGTTCGAGACATAGCGCTCCATGCCCAATTCTGAGCCAAAGCAATAGACGCTATCGACGAAGCCGGCTTCGATCGCGGGGATCAGGGTCGGGTGCGGGTTCAGCACGAAATGCTTGGCGATCTTGCCCTTCAGTCCGCGCTGGGCGGCATAGGTTGGCAAGATCAGTTCGATCGCCGCGGTCGCATAGCCGATACCGTGATTGAGCCGCTGCACCTGGTAGGGTTCGTAGACCGCCGCGATCGCCATCATCGCCATCAGCACGTTCTCGTTCCTGATCTTGGCGGGATCGCGCGTGAACAGCGGATCGATCAAATAGGGCTTCGGGCTTGGCACCACGATATCGACCCAGTCACCGGGCACGTCGACGCGGGGCAGCCGATCCACGATCTCATTGACCTGCGCGATGACGATGCCGCCCCGGAATGCCGCCGCCTCGGCGATGGTCGGCGTGTCTTCGGTATTGGGGCCAGTGTAGAGGTTGCCGTTGCGATCCGCCTTGTCAGCGACGATCAGCGCCACGCGCGGCGTCAAGTCGACCAGCATGCGAGCATAGAGTTCGAGATAGGTATGGATCGCCCCGATCTTCACCGTCCCGTTCGCGACCAGTTCGGCGAGCTTGCGGCTTTGCGGCCCCGCGAAGGCGAAATCCAGCCGGTTCGCGATACCGCGCTCGAACACGGCGAGATGATCGGGCAGCGCCAGCACGGACTGCACCATGTGCAAATCGTGCACCCGCGCGGGATCCACCTTGGCCAAGGCTGAGGCGAGAAAATCCGCCTGCTTCTGATTGTCGCCCTCGATCGTCACGCGGTCACCCGGCTCGATGATTGTTTCGAGCAACAGCGTCGCGCGGTCGGCGGGGCAGACTTTTCCGCTCGCGCCGCTAAGCGCGGCAGCCTGTGCGAGACGGGAGGCGCGATCTGTTCCGCGTCGTGACGTGTCTAACATGATGGATTCTCCTTCGCTCAGTTCTGCTCATGAAGCGACAGGTAGAAGGTCATCATTGATTATAGAAACGATATTTTATAATATGATTGATCGATAAATAGGATCAATCGCATGCTGAATTTTGAGTTGTTGCGTGCCTTTGTTGCCGTGGCCGATTGCGGCGGTTTCCACCGCGCCGCGGAGCGGCTCAATCTGACGCAGTCGACGGTAAGCCAGCAGATCAAGCGACTTGAGCTCGAGACCAAACGGCCCTTGTTCCGGCGGACAACGCGCACTGTCGCACTGACCGACGATGGCGAGATGCTGCTCGGCGACGCGCGTCGCCTGTTGCAACTTGAAGAATCGGCCCGTCATCGCCTGGCGGCGCCGCGGCTGTCTGGCACGGTGCGCCTCGGCGTGGTCGAGGAGGTCGCCGGCGGCTCGCTGCCTTCGGCACTCGGCCGCTTCGCCAAGCTCCATGCGGGGGTGAAGCTCGAGGTGCAGATCGGCGTCAGCGCGGAATTGATCGAGCAACTTAATGCTGGGCGGCTTGACGTCGTGTTCGCAAAGCGTCCGCTCGGTACCTCGAAAGGGCGTCTGGTGTGGCGTGAGCCGCTGGTCTGGACTGCGGCCGACACATTCGATCTTGTTCCGGGTGCGGCGCTGCCGCTGGCGCTGTATCGCGAGCGATCCGTTTCTCGCGAGGCTGCACTCGCCGCGCTCAACGACAACGAACTGACCTGGGAGATCGTCTATACCAGCCCGAGTTTGACAGGCGTCCGCGCGGCGGCGCTCGCGGGCCTCGCCATCACCCCGCTCCCTGCCAGCGCGCTGATCGCGGGCTTGCGCATTCTCGGTGTGGAAGAGGGGCTGCCACCTCTTCCTGACCTTGAGTTCGCGATCTACGAGAAGGCGCGGCCCGACAAGGCCGCCTCGGCACTGGCTGCGGTTCTGCTGACGCTTGCACAGGGACCATCACGCCCGGCGATCTGAGTTGAACCGGCACTTCAATCGTCGAGAGTCGGCTGTAGGTCGAAAGCCACACTTGAGGAAGGTCCGGTTTTGGCGGCGGGTTCAGCGCAACACATAATCTTTAGCAAGATGGAGTGTGGACCAACAGCTCGGGAAATTGCCCAGAACATGGACCAACAAAACGGGGCAGCTCCAAGAAGAAGCAGCGGCATACCTTCAAATGGACCGGTTCGCGGGAATCGTCAGCAGTGGGTCGGCAGTCGGAAGCAGAGCACTAGGGAAGAGCAGTATCACGCGTGCGCAAGGGCAAAACCCCGCCGCAGCCAATGCCTGCGGCAGGGTTAGTTGTCGTGGTTCAGTCGTTTCAGTTGTCGCGCTTGTCGTTGTGGTCATGACGGTCGTTGTCGTGGTCACCCGAGACGACCGTTCCCGTGACCTGATCGAGGATGAGAGGACGCGTATTCGGCTCCCGCCTGAAGTCGAACATGTTATCGAGCGAATTTGCATACCGGTCGACGGATCCCGTACCTGCGGGAGGAGCAACCGGGCCATCGATTAAGCCGAGGTTCCAGTTGTCCTCGATGAAACGAAGCACCGAGGCCTGGTGAGTCAGCGTGTGGTCGACGAAGTTCGATTTCGCAAAGGGCGAGATCACAACCAGAGGCTGGCGCGGGCCGAGGCCGCAGCGCGCGGCGTCGGCACCGGGCTTCGGCGTGCCGCAATTGCCGGGGCCGAACAGGAAGTCGATGTT
>JAQGKA010000568.1 GCA_028290355.1 Tardiphaga sp.
TAATTCGATCTTCTTCACCAGACAGGGCCACGCCATCCACGGCACGGATTCCGTCAACCGCCTCGGCTCGCCGGCGTCGCACGGCTGCGTGCGGCTGTCGCGCGACAACGCCGCGACGCTGTATGCGATGGTCAAGGAAGACGGCGTGCTCAACGCCACCGTGACCCTGACGGGCTCGGCCCAGGTCGCGCTGGCCCGCAATCCGCGCCCGGCAAAGCCGTCCGCAGTCGCCCGCCGTCAAATCGCGCCGGCCGAACCGTCCTACGATGCCGCAGGCAACCCGATCGAGCTGGTGCCACAGCCCGTCGTGCCGAGCCGCCGGGTTCAGCGCCAGATCGTCGCCCCGCAGATGGCCGATGATGGCTACATCTATCCGGCCGACGGCACCTCGAACGACCAGCGCTATCCGGCACCTCCCGGCTATCGCCGCATGACCGATGCCGAGACGCAGCAATATTACGCCAGCCGCCGGATGTACCAGCCGCAGGTTTACGCGCCTCGGCCCTATCAGCCGCGCGGCTTGTTCGGCGGATATCAGAACTAAGCGCTAGTTGTCTCCATCCCGTAGCCGGCGCCATACGGCGCCGAGCACGTTGGAATAGTCGTCGGTCCAGACCCGCTGGTTGTCCTCGGCTTCGGTCAGCGTCCATTGCTCCTTAGACGCCAGCTTGCCGACATCGGCTTCCTCGCGGGCCGAGATCACCACATTGGTCGAGAAGATGTATTCATTGTCGCGGCCGGAATCCTCAGAAAATACCCAGCTCTTCATGTCGTTGGCATCGGCGATGCCGACCACGACGCTGGCCAATTCCAGATGCCGGTTCGAGACGTGCATCACCACGGCGCCATGCGGCGCCAGCTTCTCCTTGTAGATCTCCATCGCCTCTTCGGTCGCCAAGTGAATCGGAATCGCATCCGACGAATAAGCATCGACGATGATCATGTCGTAGACGCCATCCGGCTCCTTCGCGAAAGTCAGGCGCGCATCGCCGATCACCGGCTTCAGGTCGGGCTCGCAGTTCTTGATGTAGGTGAAGTATTTCGGATCGCGGGCGGTATCGACCATCGACTGGTCGATCTCGAAGAACTTCCAGTCTTCGCCGGGCTGCGATGCGCAGGTCAGCGAGCCCGAGCCCAGCCCGATCACCGCGACGCGGATCGGGCCGCCCTTGCGCTCGCGTATCGCCGTGATCGCCTGCCCGATGCCGCCATCCTTGTGATAGTACGAGATCGGTTCGGGCCGTCCGGTCACCGGCGTACCGTCATCGTTCAGGAACTTCTCGGCGCCGTGGATCGTCGTGCCGTGCATCAGCACGTGATATTGCCCGTTCGGCGTCACCACGATCTTGTGCACCCCGAAGAAGCTGCGCACAGTCTCGACACGACCATCATCCGATGGGTAGGCGCGGATCAGCACCAGCGCCAGCACCACGATCGCCAGCAGCTTGGGCCGACTGGCCTTTGCCAGAACGGCCAGGATCATGATGACAATGCCGACCACCTTGATGACGCTGACCCGGTTGTCGTCCAGCCACGTAAACATCTTGCCGCCGGTGTAGGACGGAACGATCAGTGCCACGGCAACGATCGCCAGCAGCGGCCAGTACAATCGGGTCCAGTTCGCAAACCGTTCCTCGTTTGGCGGACGGCACAATACCGCCAGCGCAATCAGGATTGGATATTCCGCAATCCACGAAAACGTAAACGGTGCAATCAATCCAGCAAACAGCCCGCCGACCATGCCGCCGAACGACAGCGCCACGTAGTAGCCGGTCAGATAGGTCGCGGCGGGGCGCGCGCGCGCGAGTTCGCCATGGCACGCCATGGCGATGATGAAGAAGCACAGCAGGTTGCCGCCGAGCGTCAGCAGCAGGTTCTGCTCGCCGCCGATGGCCAGCAACACGATCACCACGGCGATCGCCACCGGCTGCGCCATCAGCATCCATTTATGCGGCAGAAGCGGCCGCGACTGAAATACCAGCACCCAGGTCAGCAGGTACAGCGACAGCGGCAAAACCCAGAGCAGCGGCGCTGCGGCAATATCGGTGGAAATATGCGCGGTGACCGCGATCAGCAGGCCCGACGGCACCGCTGCGAGGAATATCCAGCGCGCCCGCAACGCCCAGCTCGGTGCCGGTGCATCGATCTCATGGACGCCCGCCACGGTTGTCACAAAGACCGGCGAGCGCAGCAGCAGCGCGCCGCAGCCGGCGATCAGCAGGATCAACAATCCATAGCCGCCAGTCCAGATCAGGTTCTGGGTGCGCAGCGAGAACATCGGCTCCAGCAGCACCGGATAGGACAACAGCGCCAGAAAACTTCCGATGTTGGAGGAGGCGTAGAGAAAATACGGATCGGGTCCGTTGGGATGGCCGGTGCGCACGAACCACGCCTGCAGCAGCGGATTGTTCGCCGCCAGCGCGAAGAACGGCAGGCCGATGGACACCGCGAACAGGCCAAGCAGCCAGAACGCGTAACCGCTCGCAGGCGGTTCGCCCCAGCCCAGCGCAATCGACAGCGGCAATGTCAGCAGCGCGATCACCAGCAGCACCAGATGGATCGCCACCGGGATGGCCCGGTTACGGATCTGCATCAGGAAATGCGCATAGGCATAACCGCCGAGCAGCAGCGACTGGAAGAACACCATCGCCACCGACCACACCGCCGGCGAACCGCCGAGCCGCGGCAGCACCATTTTGGTGAACAGCGGCTGCACCGAGAACAGCAGCAGCGCGCTGGTGAAGATGGCGGCGGTGTAGACCCCCAGGATCAGACGGTCGCGGGAAACCGAGGTTTGATCCGTGGCGGCGAGCAGCGGCGAATTCATGAAAACTCCGGCTTGGATTCGGCGGGCGCGAGGCTGAGAATCCGGCAGATCGCCGGGTGCCGGAATGGAGCATACGGCACCGTTTCCGGCAATGCGGGCTGCGTAGGGACCCGAAATCGTGATGCGCGGTCTTGTGCCGGACCCCGGCGTCTTCGATAATGAGCGCCTTATCATAAGGTTGTTGAATCCCTCATGTCAGACACCGACGTTTTGATCATCGGCGCCGGCCACAACGGCCTCACCTGCGCGGCCTATCTGGCCATGAGCGGGCTGCGCGTGAAGGTGGTCGAGCGCCGCAAGGTGGTCGGCGGTGCCGCCGTCACCGAGGAATTCCATCCCGGCTTCCGCAATTCGGTCGCCGCCTACACCGTCAGCCTGCTCAATCCGCAAATCGCCACCGACCTCAAGCTGCACGAGCACGGCCTGCAGATCGTCGAGCGCAAGGCGCAGAATTTCATTCCCGCGCCGGACGGCAGCTATCTGCTCACCGGTGAGGGCCGCACCCATCAATCCCTCGCCAAGCTCAGCGCCCGCGACGCCAGCCGGATCGATGCCTTCAACAGCGAACTTGAAGTCATCGCCGACGTGCTCCGGCAGTTCGTGCTGCGCTCGCCGCCCAACCTCGTCGAAGGTTTTGGCATCAACTCCATCAGCGAGGCCATCAACGCACTCGGCACCGCGAAAATCCTCAACGGCCTGACGCTGGAGCAGCAACGCACGTTGCTCGACCTGTTCACCTGCTCGGCCGGCGAGATGCTGGACGATGTGTTCGAGAGCGATCTGATCAAGGCGCTGTTCGGCTTCGACGCCATCGTCGGCAATTACGCCAGCCCTTATGCGGCCGGCTCGGCTTACGTGATGCTGCACCACGCCTTCGGCGAGGTGAACGGCAAAAAGGGCGTCTGGGGCCACGCCATCGGCGGCATGGGCGCGATCACCCAGGCGATGGCGGCTGCGGCGCGCTCGCACGGCGTCGAGATCGAGACCGACAATGGCGTGCGCGAGGTACTGGTCGAACGCGACCGCGTGGTCGGCGTCACTCTCGATAACGGCCAGAGCATTCGCGCGAAGTATGTCGCGTCGAACGTCAATCCGAAGCTGCTCTATACGCGGCTGGTGCCGGCGAACGCGTTGCCCAAACCGTTCCTCGATCGCATCGGCAAGTGGCGCAACGGCTCCGGCACGTTTCGCATGAATGTCGCACTGAACGCCCTGCCCTCGTTCACCGCATTGCCCGGCACCGGCGATCATCTCAGCGCCGGCATCATTATCGCGCCGAGCCTGAGCTACATGGACCGCGCCTGGCTGGATGCGAAGCAATACGGCTGGAGCCGTGAGCCGATCGTCGAGGTGCTGATCCCCTCGACGCTCGACGATTCCCTCAGCCCGCCCGGCCAGCACGTCGCCAGCCTGTTCTGCCAGCATGTCGCGCCGCAGCTGCCGAATGGCGCGTCGTGGGACGACCACCGTGACGAGGTCGCCGATCTGATGATCGCGACGGTGGACAAGTATGCGCCGGGTTTTGCCGCCAGCGTGATCGGCCGCCAGATTCTGACGCCGCTCGACCTGGAGCGCGATTTTGGCCTGCTCGGCGGCGACATCTTTCATGGCGCGCTGTCGCTGAACCAGCTGTTCTCGGCGCGGCCGATGCTGGGCCACGCCGATTACCGCGGGCCGCTGAAGGGCCTGTATCATTGTGGTTCCGGCGCACATCCCGGCGGCGGCGTCACTGGCGCGCCGGGCCACAATGCGGCCCGCACCATCCTGCGCGACCACCGCGCGCTGTTC
>JAQGKA010000576.1 GCA_028290355.1 Tardiphaga sp.
CAGGTGCATCATTTCATCGCGCTGGAAAACGAGACCAGCCGCACCTACGGGCTGAAGCGCTATTCCGACGAGACGCGGCGGCTGTACGGCGTGCTCGATCGCCGCCTCGCCGATCATGAATTCGTCGCTGGCCCGCTGTCTGTCGCGGATTTCGCCATTCTCGGCTGGGCCTGGCGCCACGAGCGCCACAAGGTGTCGTTCGCGGATTTCCCCAATGTCGGCCGCTGGTACGACACGCTGATGGCGCGCCCCGGCGTCAAGCGCGGCTTTGAAGTGAAGCTGGATTGAAGTGGCTTTCTTCCCTCTCCCCTTGTGGGAGAGGGTGGCTTCGCGAAGCGAAGACGGGTGAGGGGTAGTGCTCCGCTCGAAAACCCCTCATCCGACGCGGACGGAGCCTGTCATCGGGCGGCGCCTTGCGCCGACCCGTTGGTCCGCGCCACCTTCTCCCACAGGGGGAGAAGGAAGAAGGAGCGTTGGGGCCTTACGTCCGCTTCGTCTCCAGCGCCATCCGCACCGCCAGGCCGGCGAGCACGGTGCCCATCAGCCAGCGCTGCAGCTTCAGCCAGGTCGGCCGCTCGCCGAGAAACAGGGCGATCGACCCGGCGCCGAGCGCGATCAGGGCGTTGACGCCGACGCTGATCACGATCTGCACTGAACCGAGCGCCAGCGACTGCGTCAGCACGCTGCCGCCGGCGGGATCGATGAACTGCGGCAGCAGCGCCAGATACAGCATCGCGATCTTCGGATTCAGCAGATTGGTGACGAAGCCCATGGCGAACAATTTGCGCGGGCTGTCGATTGCCAGCTCCTTCACCTGAAACGGCGAGCGTCCGTTCGGCTTTAGCGCTTGCCACGCCAGCCACAGCAGATAGGCCGCGCCCGATAGCCGCAGCGCGTCATAGGCATAGGGCACCGCGAACAGCAGCGCGGTGATGCCGAACGCCGCGCACAGCATGTAGAACACGAAGCCGAGCGCCACGCCGCCGAGCGACACCATGCCCGCCATTGGCCCCTGTGTGATCGAGCGCGAGATCAGATAGATCATGTTCGGGCCAGGCGTCAGCACCATGCCGAGTGAGACGAGGGCGAAGCCGAGCAGGGAGGTGAGATGGGGCATGGGGCGTTTCGTTGAGGGCGGTGCGCAGAATTTATCGCGTGCGGCGCAAGATAGCCACATCGTAAAGGACATGGCTCGTAGTCGCATCATTCGGCCGGGCAGGTCACAGCTTGTCACTCAATGCGGGCGGTCGCTGGTCAGAGCAAACCAGATCGCAATACCGAACAGGACAAGTGCCAGGCCGCGGCGAACCGTCCGGCGACGATCGGGCGTGGCGATGGTTCCCTGCAGGCTTCCCGCGAGCAGGACGATGCCTGCATGGATCGCAGTTGCGATGCCGACATAGATAACGCTCAGCATCAGCGTTTGTGTCACCACCGAACCGCCATCGATCCGGACAAATTCCGGCAGCACCGCGACATAGAAGATCGCGGCCTTGGGATTGAGCAGATTAGTGACCAGCCCGCGCCGGAATGCGCGCCATGGTTGGCTGTTTTCGCCATCGACGGTATCGGGGGAGGTTTCGCTTTCGCTCGACCATGCGTCCCAGGCGAGCCACACTAGATAGGCCACGCCGGCCCATCGCAGCATCTCGTAGAGCAGGCGAGAACTGTCGATCAGTGCGGCAAGTCCAAGGGCTGCGGCGATACCATAGGTCATCAGACCCAAAGCGATGCCGGCAACCGCGGCGAAGCCGACCCGCAAGCCGTGCGACAGCGACAGCGTTGCGATATAGGCCATGTTGGGCCCGGGCGTGACTTCGATGATCGTTGCGGTCAGCGCAAACGCCAGCAGCGGGCTGATGCCGGACAAATTCATGTGTACACGCCCGGCGCTGCGTCAGCGCGCGGGATGAGGCCGCGGTTCAATGCGCCTCTTCCCAATTGTTCGCCGCCCGTGCATCGACCTGCAGCGGCACGTGCAGGATCACGGCGGGAAACGGCGCGTCCTGCATGACGTGCTGGACCACCGGCAGCGTCGCGGCTACCTCGTCGTCCGGCACCTCAAAAATCAGTTCGTCGTGCACCTGCAGCAGCATTTTAGCCGACAGCTTCTTCTCCGCCAGCGCCTCCTCCATCCGCACCATGGCGCGGCGGATGATGTCGGCGGCGGTGCCCTGCAGCCGAGCATTGATCGCGGCGCGTTCGTTGAAGGCGCGGATCGAGGCGTTGCTGGCCTTGATGTCCGGGTAGTGGCACTTGCGGCCAAACAGGGTCTCTACATAGCCGTTGGCGCGGCAGAAATCCCTGGTCGCGTCCATATAGGCGCGGATGCCCGGGAAGCGCTCGAAGTACTTCTTGATGTAGGCGCCGGCTTCCTCGCGGGGAATGCTGAGCTGGTTGGCCAGCCCGAACGCCGAGATGCCATAGATGATGCCGAAGTTGATCGCCTTGGCGCGACGACGGATGTCAGCCGGCATGTCCTTGACCGGCACGCCGAACATTTCCGACGCCGTCATGGCGTGGATGTCGATGCCATCCTGGAACGCGGTGCGCAGCGCTGGCACGTCGGCGACTTCCGAAAGCAGCCGCAACTCGATCTGCGAATAATCCGCCGACACCAGCTTGTGGCCGGGTGCGGCGATGAAGGCGCGGCGAATCTTTCGCCCGTCCTCGGTACGCACCGGAATGTTCTGCAGGTTCGGCTCGTTCGATGACAGCCGGCCGGTGGTGGTCGCCGCCAGCGCATAGGTGGTGTGGACGCGATGGGTCTGCGGATGCACGTAGTTAGGCAGCGCGTCGGTATAGGTCGAGCGCAGCTTTGATACCTGCCGCCAGTCGAGAATCTTGCGCGGGAATTCGTGGCCGGCTTCGGCCAGTTCATCGAGCACCTGCGCCGAAGTCGACCATGCGCCGGTCTTGGTCTTTGAGCCGCCCGGCAGTCCCATCTTGCCGAACAGGATATCGCCGAGCTGCTTCGGGCTGCCGATATTGACTTCCTCGCCGGCGATTTCGCGGATTTCCGCTTCAATGCGCGCGGCGGTCTGCGCGAAATCGGCGGATAGTTTCGACAGCACCTGGCGGTCGATCGAAATGCCGCGCCGCTCCATTCGCGCCAGCACGGAGATCAGCGGGCGCTCCAGCGTTTCATAGACCGTGGTCCTGTGCTCGGCAGAAAGCCGTGGCTTCAGCACCCGCCACAGCCGCAGCAGCACGTCGGCGTCTTCCGCGGCATAGGCGGTGGCGCGGTCGATGGTCACCTGGTCAAACGCGACCTTGGCCTTGCCCGACCCGATCACCTCGCCATAGGTCAGCATGGCGTGGCCGAGCCAGATTTCGGCGAGTGCATCGAGACCATGGGCGTTGCGGCCGGCATCGAGCGCGTAGGACATCAGCTGCACGTCGTCGTGGTTGCGGATCGTGATGCCATGCTGCGCCAGCAGCACCGCGGTGA
>JAQGKA010000582.1 GCA_028290355.1 Tardiphaga sp.
ATTCTCCGGCTCTCACAGATTTCGTTTTTATGGTGGATAAGACCAGCTACATGTTCGTCACCGGCCCCGACGTGGTGAAGACCGTCACCAACGAGGTGGTCACCGCCGAAGAACTCGGCGGCGCCAGCGTGCACGCGACGCGCTCCTCGATCGCCGACGGCGCATTCGAGAACGACGTTGAGACGCTGTTGCAGATGCGCCGGCTGATCGACTTCCTGCCCAGCAACAACACTGCCGGCGTGCCGGAATGGCCGAGTTTCGACGACATCGAGCGCGTCGATTATTCGCTCGACACGCTGATCCCCGACAATCCGAACATGCCCTACGACATCAAGGAACTGATCCTGAAGGTGGTGGACGAGGGCGACTTCTTCGAGATCTCGGAAACCTTTGCGAAGAACATCGTCACCGGCTTCGGCCGGATCGCCGGCAAGACCGTCGGCTTCGTCGCCAACCAGCCGATGGTGCTGGCCGGCGTGCTCGATAGCGATGCCTCGCGCAAGGCGGCGCGCTTCGTCCGCTTCTGCGACGCCTTCAACATCCCGATCGTGACCTTCGTCGACGTGCCGGGCTTTCTGCCGGGCACCGCGCAGGAATATGGCGGCCTGATCAAGCACGGCGCCAAGCTGCTGTTCGCCTACAGCCAGTGCACCGTGCCGCTCGTCACCGTCATCACGCGCAAGGCGTATGGCGGCGCGTTCGACGTGATGGCCTCGAAGGAAATCGGCGCCGACATGAACTATGCCTGGCCGACCGCGCAGATCGCCGTGATGGGCGCCAAGGGCGCGGTGGAGATCATCTTCCGTGGGGATATCGGCGACACCGATGCGATCGCCGCGCGCACCAAGGAATACGAAGACCGCTTCCTGTCGCCCTTCGTCGCCGCCGAACGCGGCTACATCGACGACGTCATCATGCCGCACTCGACAAGGCGACGCATCGCGCGGGCGCTGGCGATGCTGAAGGACAAGCACGTCGAGGCGCCGATGAAGAAGCACGACAACATGCCGTTGTAATATCGAGGAAAGAAAATGAGCCTAAATCGTACCCTTTTTCATGTTGAAGTCACCGAAAGTGACAAGGGTCGAGATTATTGGGCCACGCGTTCGTGGGTCACGAGTGGAGTGGAGATTAGGAATGGCGATATTGTAATTGTGCCGTGGGAGGATTTTCGGGAGGGAAAGAAAGCGTTATTTCCGCAAGGTACGACCCATCGACGGCAATGCGGCGCAATTTTCCGGGGGCAGCGAGAGCTGTAGATAACGTTCCCGCGACAAATGTCGCCTTTGACGCGCTCAATAAAAAACCCCGCGCAAGCGAGGTTTTTCGTGTCTCGGTTCGCCGATCTCAGTACGGACGGCAGCGGCCATAGCGGAAGACCAGGCCGGGAGGGCAGATGCGGCCGGGGCGGACGACGACCACCGGAGGCGGGCGGCGCACGACCACGGCGCCCATGGGGCGGCAGCGGCCATAGGGTCCGCGTGCCCAGCCGGGGCCGCAGCCCTGCGCGACCTGGATCACGCCGGCGGTGTCGGCGGCGCTGAGCGGCGCCAGCGGCATCGCATTGGCAGCGCCAAAGCTCGCGATGGCGAACACGGCGGCTGCGAAGATTGTCTTCATGGTTCTCTCCCTTGGAGGGCCGCGATGCGGCTCCAGTCTGCGATCCAGGACGCCAACCTCAACCAATGTCTGTCGAGATTGGCGGGATACCTGTGTTTCAATGAAGGGCCAATAAACCGATTCTCCCTGAATGCAGAATGAATGTTTGGCGACCGCGACACGACAAATGAGCGCATGGCGGTCGCTCTTCATGCCCAGTTACTTCCCCGCGAGGAACGCCAGCATCAGCTCGTTGAATTTTGGTGCGGCGTCGAGGAATACGAGATGCCCGGCGTCGGGCAGTACCTCGGCCTTGGCGTTGGGCATCTTGGCCGCCAGCGTCTTGGCGAGGTCGGCGTTCTGGCCCATCTTGGGTCGTAGCGCTTCCGGCGCGTTCGGCTTGCCGGGCGCGTTGTGATCGTCGGCGCCCATGATGAACAGGGTCGGCAGTGTGATCAGCGGAATCTCGTGCACCACCGGCTCACGGTAGATCAGCAGCGCCGAACTGACGAAGGCACGCAGCCAGCGCGGATATTCGGAAGAGCCCTTGATGTTGAAGCGGGCATCGATGAACGGCGTTACCTGGTCGGGCTGCATCTTCAGCGAATAGTTCACCTCCAGCTGTTTGCGATAGCCTTCGGCGGTGAGCTTGTCTTCGGTCTCCAGGATCTTTTCGGTCGGCGTCGGCGGCACATAGAGCCGATAATCTTCAAGCCCGATCGGTGCAGCCAGCAGCAGATGATCGATGCGATCCGAATAGGCCCGGGCGATGCGGACGCTGAGCATGCCACCCAGCGAATGCGCAACGATGTCGAATTTCGCGATTCCCAGATGATCCATCAGCGCGAGGGTGTTGCGGGCAAGGGTGTCGAAGTGCAGATCGCCGGCGGGCTTGGAGGATTTGCCGAAGCCGATCTGGTCCGGCACCACCACGCGATAGCCGGCATCGTTCAACACGCCGATGACCGGCGCCCAGTAGCTCGACGGAAAGTTGCGGCCATGCAGCAGCAATACGGTGCGGCCGTTCGGCTTGGCGGACGGCACGTCCATATAGGCCATCCGCACCTGTTCGCCATCGTTCACCAGCGGCAGCATGCTGACAGGGTAGGGGTAGGCGAAGCCTTCCAGCCCGATGCCGTAAGGCTCGCGGGCAACGGGCTCGGCGGCATAGGCGGTGCCGAGGGGCAGCGTGGCAAGCAAGGCGGTCAACAGCAGGCGTTTCATCGGGGGACGCTCCGGGAAGGGAATAGTTTCCGGGGCGGTGTGCTGCGACTTTGCGGCGAGGGTAAGGTCGGCGGCATCACATTGCCGCGCGCCTCTATTCGGCGGTGCCAAACAGCGCGGCGAACCGCTTCTCGCCCGTGCGGGAGAAATTGACGACGCGGCTGCCGGCAGCGTCATCGCGCGTCGCCCACTTCAATTCGGCGAACCTTGCCATCATGGCAGCGCCGAGCGTACCGGCCAGGTGATGGCGCCGCTCGCTCCAGTCGAGGCAGGCCTTGCACACCGGCCGGCGCGGATGGACGAGCAATGCTGCATCGATCTGCAGCTCCTCGGCCATAAAGCGTTTGCCCTCGGCGGTAAGCTCGATCGCCTGTTTCTGCGACCGGACCAGTCGCTGCCTGGTCATGCTGTCGAGCATTTGCACGCCGAGATCGCCCGCGAGATGATCGTAACAGATCCGCGCACGGCGCAGCGCCGGATCCTTCGGCCCGGTGCGAACGCGCATGTGGCCGGCGCGGGCGGCAAGACCCGAAAGGCCCTCAAGCACGCCGGCAACGTCGGGGCCGGTCAGGCGGTAGTAACGATGGCGCCCCTGTTTCTCGAGCTCGATCAGGCCGCCCGCTTCCAGCTTCGCCAGATGTGAACTCGCGGTCTGCGGCGTAATGCCGGCCTGATGGGCCAGTTCGCCGGCCGTCAGTGCGCGGCCGGTCATCAGCGCCGTCAGGATGTTGGCGCGGGCGGGATCACCCACCAGCGCCGCGACCATCGCGATGTCAGGACCTGATTTCATACTTCGATGCTAGCCGAAGCGTTGATGCCGATCAAGCGGCTACAGCAGGGGATCGCAACGCAGGGGATCCGTCATGGCCATCACCGTTTTCATCCGCTACCAGATCGACCCGTTCAAGCGCGACCGGTTCGAGGCCTATTCAAAGCGCTGGCTTACGATCATTCCCGCATGCGGCGGCGATCTCGTGGGCTACTGGATGCCGCATGAGGGCACCAACAACATCGCCTCCGCGCTGATCTCGTTCGAGAATCTTGCGGCTTACGAAAGCTACCGCGCGCGACTGCGCGGCAATGCGGAGGGCGCGGCGAATTTTGCCTTTGCCGAGGAACACAAATTCATTCTGGCGGAAGAGCGAACGTTCTTGCGGCCGGTGACAATCTGACGGCAAACGCGGCAGGCACCGGGTGTCTGCCGCACCATGGTTCTGGCTTACAAGTCTCGCTGTCGCGATTGGCGACTTATTTCGCCGAACCGTTCTTCGACCGATCGGCCTCGGTGCCGGTCGGGGCCTGCGGGCGCGCCGGTGCGGCGCCGGTGGTCGTCCCCGGCTGGTTGTTCGAATTGTTATACGGCGTCACGTCGCGAACGCCAGGAGGCACCGCAGGCCTGGAGGAATCGGAATCCGCGATGTTATTGGTCGGGGCGGGGGCTTTCTGCGCAGTACCCTGGGTCACCGGGGCGGTCTGTGACGCCGTTTTCGTGGCGTCAGCAGGATTCATCGTGCCGTTATTCAAGCCAAAGAACACGACGCCCAGCAGCACGGCGATACCGAGCGCTAACATCGCGATGCGGCCGTTTCCGGCGCGACCTTCGGCGAGTTCGGGATCTGGCTGCAGTTCGTTGTCCAGCCGCAACGGTGCGCGGACGTCTTCATCGGCGGGAAACGGACGGTAGGGATCGTTCGGGTTCGGAATGTTGGCCATCTCAGGTCCTCCATGTGAACGGGGGATAATGACCAGCGGCGGCCCGGGTTCCCGCCGACGGCCATGTTTCAGGATATTTCCGTCGCTGCAACGCTCCCGGGATCGTGCCCCCGATACCGCTCATGCTATTTTAAGGCCTGGCTGCGAGACTGCGCTTCGACCGAAATGTATTGAGTACGGCGCATCATGTTCGACACCATCATCCTGCAGACAGGGCCGGCGGAGCATTCCGTGTTCACCACCCTGTTGCGTGGCCATAATCCCGATTTGACCGTGCTGCCGGTGTTCACTGCCGAGGATCTCGCCGCGGTCGAGCCGGAATGGCTGCGCCGCGCGCGGCTGATCGCGTTTACGACGCCGGTGATCGTGCCGAAGCACGTGCTCGATCAGCTCGGCTATGGCGCCTATAATTTTCATCCGGGGCCGCCGCAATATCCGGGCTGGGCGCCAGCGCATTTCGCACTCTACGATCGCGTCAGTGACTTCGGCGCGACGGTGCATCGGATGATTGAGCAGGTTGATGCCGGGCCGATCGTCGATGTCGAGGTATTTCCAATTCCGGCAGATACCAGCGTCGCCGGGCTGGAAGAGCAGACTTATACAAAGCTCGTGCAGATGTTCTGGCGGCTGGCTCGGGTGCTGGCGACGCAGACAGAGCCGCTGGCGCAGAGCGTGGCGCTATGGGGCGACAAGCGACATTCCCGTCGCGCCTATCGGGAAATCTGCGACATCCCGCTGACGATCCCCAAGGACGAACTGCAGCGTCGCATCAAGGTGTTCGGTACCGATCACTTTGGTATCGTGCCGTCGATCAATCTCCACGGCTTCCGGTTTAGGGCGATATCGCCCGAAACCGAAGTCGCCGACGCCTAGTGATTTGAGGACGCTACGGTCTGGTTCGGGGTCTGCATGGATGACCGAGGGTCGTGCGACTTGCCGTTGATTTCGTAGAGCAGGAAACTCAGCACGATCAAAGCACCAACACCGATGATGGCCTTGGTCGGTTTGTGGTGATGTTCTTCACCAAAGTTGTGATGATGCGCGCCGGCATAGTTCATGTCCGGTGCGTCGCTGGCCTGCGGGTCAGGCTGCGATATCCAGGGTTCTGACTGTCGGGTCATATCCGTCCTCCTTGCCTGATGTCGTGAGGGTGGCGGGATGCCAATGGCTCGTAAAGCCCGTTGTTCCGAAATGGCACCGCCATTTCCGGGATGCTGCCCCACGGGATTCGCGGCATGTCCCGACTTTTCTCAGTTCTCGGCAGGAACCCTTAGCCAACTGCCGCGTTTCGGCATCTCACCGTTGTGTGCGGTAGCAGGGGCAATTGAGGAATGAATAGCGACAGCGATCGGTTTTTGACCGGCGTACCGGGTCTCGATACGATTTTAGGCGGCGGGGTTTTCGACGGGGGTATCTACATCGTCCAGGGCGCGCCGGGGGCCGGCAAGACGATTTTGGGTAACCAGATCTGTTTTGCGCAAGCAGCCCAAGGTCGCAATGCGCTCTACATCACGCTGCTGGCGGAGAGCCACGCCCGCATGATCGGCCACATGCGGCGGTTGAAGTTCTTTGACGAGGCGGCGATCCCCGGCCGGATGTCCTATGTCGGCGCCTTCAAGACGCTGGAGGACGACGGGTTGCGCGGTCTGCTCGACGTGGTTCGCCGCGAGGTCCGCACCCGCAACGCCAGCATCCTGGTGCTCGACGGGTTGATCACCGTGCATGAAAAGGCGCGTTCCGGCCTGGAGCTGAAGAAGTTCATCCACGAGCTGCAAACCCAGGCGACGTTCAGCAATTGCACCATGTTCCTGCTGACCAGTGCATTCGATGCCGAGGCCTATCCGCCAGAGCACACCATGGTCGACGGCCTGATCGAGCTGCAGTCGTCGCTGCACGGCCGCCGAGCCGAACGCTCGTTGCAGGTCCACAAGCTGCGCGGCAGCTGGTTCATGGGCGGCACACATTCCTACCGCATCACCGACAGCGGCCACGCCATCTATCCCCGCGTCGAGGCGTTGCTGGAGACTCCCAGTGTCTGGGACAGCGCGGACGGGCCGATGGTCTCGGTGGGGATCGCCGGCGTCGACAAGATGCTCGGCGGCGGCGTCGACACCCATTCGGTGACGGTGGTGCTGGGGCCGTCCGGGTCAGGCAAGACCACCGCCGGCCTGCAGTTCCTGACCGGCGGGCCGGCCGACGAGCCGGCGATGCATTTCGGCTTTCACGAGAATCCAAGAGCGCTGGCCATCAAGGCGGAAACGCTGAAGCTGCGGCTGAAAGAGCGCGGCGAGACGATCAGCCTGCTGTGGCGACCGCAGACCGAAGCGATCCTCGACGAGGTCGCCACCGAGCTGCTGAGTGCGATCAAGGCCCGCGGCGTGCGTCGCCTCGTCATCGATGGCATCGAGGGTTTTTCCAAGCTCACCGACGAGAAGAGCCGCGTCGGGTCTTTTTTGTCGGCGTTGTGCAACGAGTTGCGCGCGCTCGGTGTTACCACGTTGGCAACGGCGGAGACGGACCAAGCCGGCATCACCCCCGGGCAGCCGCTCAAGGGTGTGAACCAGACTGGTCTTTCAGCGGTCGCCGAGAACATCATCGCGCTGCACCTCGCTGCGCTGCGCTCGGAAAACCATCGCCTGATGACCATTTTGAAATCGCGGGATCGCCGGACCGACATGAGAATGCGCCGCTTTGAAATTAGCGATGGCGGGATCTTGATCGACGATGATTACCTCAAAGCGGAGGGCATTCTGAGGGATATTTCCAGCCAAGGCCCGCTATCGGCTCCAGCCGCGGATCTCAAGTTGACTGGAGAATAGCGGTGCGCACAGTCCTGATTGTCGAGGACGAATGGGCGATCGCCGACTGGCTCGAAGTCCTGTTGAGTGAAAACGCCTTCAACGTCCTCGTTGCCGGCAACGGCCGCGAGGCGCTCGACATCCTGCATCGGGAGACCCCCGATCTGGTGTTGACCGATTTCATGATGCCGTTCGTCGATGGCGCCGGCCTGATCATGGCCATGGCGCAGAACGACAGGCACCGCGACATTCCGGTGGTGGTGATGACCTCACTGCTGGAGCACGTCGTCAAGGAACGTGCCGGAGGTTTTCGTGCTTACTTGCGAAAACCGTTTCGCGAGGCGGACCTGATGAAGGTGATGGGCGAGATTTTTCCGAGTTAGGTATCCGTAGCCCGGATTTTGCTGCGCTCGATCCGGGCTATGGATACGTTGCACTGCACTCGCTCATGTCCTTGCGCCAATCGCCTTCTCGGCGACACAAGCCGAAATCCCGAAGGGCTCTTCCATCACGAAATTGCGTTCTCGTCTCACAGGTCTCCCTTGCCGAGAATTGTGGTGCGTTACGCCGGAAAACCAACATAGACTGTTTCTAAGGGAGTCGAACGACGCCCAAAAACGGCACGCAAATAGCCTCGACGATCAAGATCGGGGCGGCAGCGAAGAGGGTGGAATGGGAATCAATCAGGGACCGATCAGTCTCGATCAGAAATACACCCAGGGCTCTGGACACATCTTCCTGACCGGCATCCAGGCGCTGGTGCGGCTGCCGATGGCACAGGTCCGGCGCGACCGCGCCGCCGGTCTCAACACCGCCGCCTTCGTCACCGGCTACCGCGGCTCGCCGCTCGGTGGTTACGACCAGCAGCTGACGGCGGCGCGAAAACACCTCGACGAGTACGGCGTCAAATTCCAGCCCGGCGTCAATGAAGACCTCGCGGCTACCGCGATCTGGGGTACCCAGCAGCTCAACCTCTCGCCCAGCGCCAAATATGATGGCGTGGTCGGCATCTGGTACGGCAAGGGCCCTGGCGTCGATCGCTGCGGCGATGTGTTCCGCCACGGCAATGCGGCGGGCTCCGCCAAGTTTGGCGGTGTGCTCTGTCTGGCCGGCGACGACCACGGCGCCAAATCCTCCACCGTGCCGCATCAATCCGACCACGCCTTCATCTCGGCGCTGATGCCGTATCTCTATCCGTCCAGCATCCACGAGATGATCGAGATGGGGCTGCTGGGAATCGCGATGTCGCGCTATTCCGGCTGCTGGGTTGGCATGAAGGTGATCACCGAGACCGTGGAGACCACGGCGGAGATCGACCTCAACAACGAGCTCAAGCCGTTCAACATTCCCACCGATTTCGAGATTCCCGCCGGTGGACTCAACCTGCGCTGGCCCGACGACCGCTACGACCAGGATCGCCGGCTTCAGGACTACAAGGGCTTTGCCGCCATCGCCTTCGCCCGCGCCAACAACATCAACCGCATCACTATAGATTCGCCGAACGCGCGCTTTGGCATCATGGCCTCCGGCAAGAGCTATGAGGACGTGCGCCAGGCGCTGCGCGAACTGGGCATCACCGAGCAGGTCGCCGCGAAGATTGGTTTGCGGTTGTACAAGATCGGCATGCCGTGGCCGCTGGAGCCGGAAGGCGTGCGCAATTTCGCTGTTGGCCTCGAGGAAATCTTCATCGTCGAAGAACGCCGCGAGATTGTCGAGAACCAGGTCAAGCAGGAGCTGTTCAACTGGCGCGACGACGTGCGCCCGCGCATCGTCGGCAAGATGGATTCCCACGACAAGCGCTTCCTGCCCTTTGCGGAAGAGCTGAGCGTGGCGACGGTGGCGACTTCTTTGGTCGACCGGCTGCTGGCGATGGAGATCGATCCGGAGATCGCCGCGCTGCTGCGCGCGAAAGCCGACTGGTTTCACGGCCGCGATGCCTCGCAGGTGCAGGCGGTGGTGCCGATCACCCGCACGCCGTATTTCTGCTCGGGCTGTCCGCACAACACCTCGACCAAGGTGCCCGAGGGCAGCCGCGCGCTGGCCGGCATCGGCTGCCACTTCATGACGCTGTGGATGGATCGCAACACCGAGACCTTCACCCATATGGGCGGCGAGGGCGTGCCATGGACCGGCATCGCGCCGTTCACCAATGAGAAGCACATCTTCGCCAACCTCGGCGACGGCACCTATTTCCATTCCGGCAGTCTGGCGATCCGGCAGTCGATCGCCTCCAAGGCCAACATCACCTACAAGATTCTCTACAACGACGCGGTGGCCATGACCGGTGGTCAGCACCATGACGGTGACCTGTCGCCGCAGAAGATCACGTTCCAGCTTCACTCCGAAGGCATCCGCGAGATCTACCTGGTCTCGGAAAACCCCGACGCCTATCCTGCCTCCAGCATCGCGCCGGGCGTCAAACTCGCGCATCGCGACGAGCTCGACACGGTGATGAAGACGCTGCGCGAAGTGCCGGGTTGCTCGGCGATCGTGTTCGTCCAGACCTGCGCCGCCGAAAAGCGCCGCCGCCGCAAGCGTGGCACGCTGGAAGATCCGCAACGCCGCGTCATCATCAATCCCGCGGTGTGCGAAGGCTGCGGCGATTGCTCGGTGCAGTCGAATTGCATTTCGGTGGAGCCGCTGGAGACCGCGCTGGGCCGCAAGCGCACCATCAACCAGTCCTCCTGCAACAAGGACTATTCCTGCCTGAAGGGATTCTGCCCATCCTTCGTCACCGTCGATGGCGGCAAGCTGAAGCGCAAGGCGCCGGTCGAACTCGGCAGCATCGGCATCCTGCCGGAGCCATTGACGCGTCCAGGCCTTGAGCGGCCTTACAACGTCGCCGTCGGCGGCGTCGGCGGCACCGGCGTGCTGACCATCGGCGCGCTGCTCGGCATGGCCGCGCATATCGAGGGCAAGGCGAGCATGATCCTGGACATGTCCGGTCTTGCACAGAAGGGT
>JAQGKA010000605.1 GCA_028290355.1 Tardiphaga sp.
ATAACGGAAATTCGGTTCAGGCGCTGGCAATACGGTTTCGTCCGCGCTCCTTGGCTGCGTAAAGTGCGCTGTCGGCGCGTGCAAGGAGCGTGTCGGGTGTTTCGTGTGGACCTAATGTCGCAACGCCAGCTGAAATCGTAACGGTCAGCCCGTCGGAGAAGGCACTCCAGTCCAGCGTGGCGACGATCGAGCGTAGCCGGTCGAGCATCTGCACGGCCATGTCATGGGGCGTGTCGGGCAGCACCAGCAGAAATTCCTCGCCGCCGTAGCGACCGAACTTGTCGATGCTGCGAATGTTGGCGAACATGGTGATGGCGAATGTTCGCAGCACTTCATCGCCGGTGGGATGGCCGAAACTGTCGTTGATGCGCTTGAACCAGTCGAGATCGATCAGCGCCACGGTGCATGGCGATTTGCTGCGCTGCGCGCGGACGATCTCGTCGTCCAGCATCCGCATGATGCAGCGGCGGTTGAATGACCCCGTGAGTTCGTCAAGCTCGGCAAGCTCTTCGATCCGCTTGTAAGCAGCCTCGAGTTCGACTCGCCGGCGATAGAGCGTGTCCCGCAGCGAATTGGCGAAGATGCCGATGAACATGCTGCGGCCGACGGTCAGGGAAAATGTCAGCAGCGTGCCAAACCGTTCCGTAGCACTGCCAAATGGGATCGACAGCGGGAGATCGGCGAGTAGAAACAAAAATGCCACGCCGACCGTCATCATGGTCCATGCGCCGACGCCCTGACGTGGCGTCGCGCGCAGGGCAACCACGTTGGCCACAAGGAACAGCGCGCCGAGGAACACCACGGCGACCTGTGGTGCGATGTAGATGAAGGCCAGCAGCAGAGCGAAGGTTGTCGCCGCGTACGGCCCGGCGAAGTGGTGGTCCCTCCAACGGTTGCTCACGCCGGTTTCCGATACCGCGAGGAAGAAACCGACGGATCCGGCCGCGCAAGCCGCGAAGGCGTAGACAATCGCTGCCGAAATCGTCCCGGCGGCCGCATAGACTACCAGGAGGGCCACGTTGACGAGGTGACTGGCAGCGGCGAGCGCCAGCGTTTGACGCCGGCGTTTCAAGCGCCGCATCAGCATCTCTGGCAGCAATTCGCCCTCGACGAGCTCAAAGTCGCTGTTTGCCGGACCCTGAATGGAGGACGTGGCCGTGGTCATGATCTCGCTGTCGCTGTCGCTGGTCTTCAACGGAACCCTAGTGGGGAAGCCTTTAGGTTTGGTATCTTTTGCCGCGCCGGTCCTGCGTCCGAATAGCGCTATCTGGTTGGTTCCTAAACGGTAATTTGGCTTCGCATGGCTGATCTCCGGTAGTGCCGGAAGATGAACACAGCTTTACCAGCGACCAAAAAGAGCCCCGGCGTGGTGAAGCGCCGAGGCCGAAGTTTGACTTGATGTGGCGGAAACCCGCCATCCAAAGCTACGGCATCTATTTTCGAAGGTTTCGCCGTGAACCTTTTTCCGGTACCGCCGACTCATATGCGCTGGGGTATTGCAATGCCCAGTTTTCAAGCGGTGCCGCCGGGCGATTATATTACGCCTGGGCGGCACTGTGCTTTCCGGCTGGCGGTGGGGAAGAACGCAAAAACAGCCCGATTGTTCGTGCAAAGACTGTTCGGCAAGCTATGACTTGGTAAGGTTGCCGGGTGAATCATTCCGGGGTGTTGCGCGCTATGGTGCCCCTTGTGGTATCTTCGTCCGCGTATGATGCCGAAACGGCCTTCCGTGCGATCCCACCCCTTATTTCCGGGGCATTTGAGAAGATTTTGCCTTGTCAGTCGAACCTCTTACGACCTCACCCCGACCAACTTTGCGAGACGGCCATTGAGTGCGACACAGGCGACCTCGGACGACGTCCTGATCGCTCGAATTGCGCAAGGCGACCGTCTCGCCATGCAGGTGCTTTACGGCAGGCACCATGTCCGGGTGTTCCGTTTCGGGCTTCGGCTGGTGCGGAACGAGCAGATTGCGGAAGATCTCATCAGCGAGGTTTTCCTCGATGTATGGCGTCAGGCTGGCAAATTCGAAGGCCGCTCTGCCGTCTCGACCTGGCTGCTGGCGATTACGCGGTTCAAGGCGCTGTCGGCGCTGCGGAAGCGCAAGGATGCGGAACTGGACGATGAGACGGCTAACGCGATCGAGGACACGTCCGACGATCCGGAAGTCGCGGTGCAGAAAAAGGATACCAGTATCGCGTTGCGGAAGTGTCTGACAGCGCTTTCGCCAGAGCATCGGGAGATCGTCGATCTCGTCTACTACCACGAGAAGTCTGTGGAAGAGGTGGCCGAGATCGTCGGGATTCCCGAAAATACCGTAAAGACGCGCCTATTTTATGCGCGCAAGAAATTGGCCGATCTGCTGAAGGCAGCCGGCGTAGAGCGAGGCTGGCCATGACGGCGACGAGCAAAAAGGTGCAGAATCAGGAGCCGAGCGAGATCGAGGCATTGCTGCCTTGGCACGCCGCCGGCACGCTCAATGCGCGCGATAGCCGCCGAGTCGATGAGGCCCTCGCCAAGGATACTGAACTCGCCAAGCAATATGCTGCGATTCAGGAGGAATACGCCGAAACCATTCTGCTCAACGAAAGCCTGGGCGCGCCATCGTCGCGGGCGATGCAAAAGCTGTTTACGGCGATCGACGCGGAACCGGCGCGCGACACTTACGCGTCGTTCAACATTTCCGCGCGGGTCGCCGGATTTTTTGCACGGCTGTCGCCGCGCACGCTGGCAACCGCTGCGGCCGTCGGCGCGCTGGCGCTGCTGTTGCAGGCGGGCGTGATCGGCGCTGTGCTGATGAAGCGCGATACCGGCTCGTTTCAGACGGCGTCCTATCAACCCGCGCCGCAAAGCGCGCCGGCGACGGTCACCCGTTCGCTGGTACCCGAAACCGGCCCGCGCGCCTTCGTGCGCTTTGCGCCGACCGCGCAGGTCTCGGACATCGCCGCCTTGCTCGATACCTATCAGGGCTCGATCGTCGATGGCGGCAAGGACGGCATGTTCCGGCTGCAGTTCGGCGCCAAGGCCATGTCGAAAGACGAGGTTGCCGGCCTGATCGGCCGGCTGCAGAAGGAAAAGATCGTCAGCCTGGCGGCCGCCGCGCAGTAGGCGGCGACATCGCACCAATTAGACCGCGTGTCGTGCGTGCGAGGAGGTTTCGATGAACCATGATCGTCGTGCCAGCAAGCGGTTCGTGCAACGCAGCGCGGTATTGGCCTTGATCGCTGCCGCATTGCCGCTCTGTGTCTTTGCGGCGCACGCGCAGAGCATCATGCGCTCCCCCAACCTCAACATCGGCTCGCGCATTCCGACCATCGCGCCGGGCAATACGGCGCGGATCAACCCAACGATTGCGGGCGCCGGACGTATCACCGGACGCGGTGCAAATTTGGCGGGGCGTGGTCCCAACATCAGTCGTATCGGCAACATCGCCGGACGCGGTCCCAATGTCGGCATTGCGACGGGCCGCGGCGGACCGCCGTCGATCGGCGTGACGGCCGGTAGAACGCCGCCACCAAGCCGCATCGTCCCGTCAATTCCGATCGTCACCGCCGTCGTCCTGCCAACTACTCCCTATGTGCGCTATTCGCCGAACACCTATCCGGCCTGCGCTTACGCCAACCGCGCCGCGTCGGGCGAGTGCAAGGACGGACCGTTCGTCGCCGATCTCGGCAACAGCTTCAATGGCCCGCCGCCGCGCAGCCAGAATTCCGGCGGTCCGCGCCGCGGCGTTCAGGCCGCGCTCAATCAACGCACCGTGCCCGGCCAGATCGTCGCCGAAATCGACGGCGCGCTCACCGACGCGCAGGCCGATGCGCTGGCGCGGCGTTATCGCCTTCAGCGGATCGCGTCGCAGGATTTCCCGCTGATCGGCACCACCATCGGCCTGTTCCGCATCACCGACAACCGCGCGGTGGAGACGGTGCAGTTGCAAATGCGCGCGGATTCCAGCGTGCGCGCCGTGCAGCCGAACTTCCGCTACGTGCTGCAGGACCAGACCACGACGCCGACGCCTAGCGAGGGCGATCCTGCGCAATATGCGCTGGCAAAATTGCGGCTGCCGGAGGCGCACAAGCTTTCCTATGGCAGCAACGTCATCGTAGCGGTGATCGATTCCGGCATCGACGTCGCGCATCCCGAACTTGCCAGTGCGATCACGGGCTCGTTTGATGCGCTCGGCAGCAAGGAAGGTCCGCATGTCCACGGCACCGGCATCGCCGGTGCGATCGTGTCGCACGCGCGCCTGATGGGCAGCGCGCCGCGGGCGCGCATTCTGGCGATCCGCGCTTTCGGCGTGGCCCAGAGCGGCGCCGAGAGCACCTCGTTCGTGATCATCAAGGGCATCGATTATGCGGCGTCGCACGGCGCGCAGGTGATCAATATGAGCTTTGCCGGGCCGCAGGACCCGCTGGTCGAGCGCGGCATCGCGGCGGCAGCTACCAGGGGCATCGTGATGGTCGCCGCGTCAGGCAATGCCGGACCGAAATCGCCGCCGCTGTATCCTGCCGCCAATCCCAACGTCATCGCGGTCAGCGCCACCGATGCTTACGACCGGCTGTTTCCGGCTTCGAACCGTGGCGGCCATATCGCGGTTGCCGCACCTGGCGTCGATATCTTTCTGCCGGCGCCGGACAACAGCTACCAGATGACGTCGGGCACCTCATTCTCGGCCGCCTATATCAGCGGGCTTGCGGCCCTGATGATCGAGCGCAATCCGCAACTGACGCCGAACGAACTCCGTGTCATCCTGATGAAGACCGCGCGCGATCTCGGCGCACCCGGGCGTGACGATCTGTTCGGCGCTGGCGTAGCCGATGCCTATGGCGCGGTGTCGGCGGTGCAGGGCGGGGCGGCGGTGCCAGTCGCTGCGGCGCCAATGCCGGAAGCGCCTGCAAATGAGCCGGCGCCGGCGACCCGCGCGCTCGAAGTGGCCGCGCCTGCGATGGCATCCGACAAGCCGTCGCACGATCAAATCGGCGCTGCAGAAATTCAAAAATAATTCGAACCGTTTTGAACGTCCGCCCGGGCTGCTGCGACTGATGAAGGTGGGAGCGGAAATCCCTCCCCAACGAGGCCATATCCGGCGCGAGCGCCCATCCACCCCAGCGCCCGGTATTGCTAGACCCGCCCGGTTGTCCCCCCGGGCGGGTCTTTCGTTAGTCAATTATTAACCATATTCCAGCCATTCTCGCCCGCGGGTTGACTTGCCGGACCGCAATGTTCGCGCAAGTTTCCGATGGTACTTGGTGGCATGTGTCCAATTTTGACCACATTCCGCTGGACCCCGGGAAGTTCTCCACAGATCATTCCTAAGTACTGGTGATTGATTCGTTTGTTGCTTTGCGTCCGTTTTCCTCTTGCGGACATTTTCATGTCACCACACCCCAATGCCGTTACAGGTCGCCAAATGATCGAGCGCTGGGCTGCCCTTGCCGAACGCAGGCTGGATTACCTGACCGATCTGTTCGAAAGCGGCCGTTGGCGCCGTTTTCATACCGAGGCCGAGTTTCTCGAAAACATCCAGGAAGCCAAGGTGGCCGTCGAACGCTGGCGGGCCATGGCGACCCAGGAGGCCACGATGGGCAATATGCCGGTAACTTGGTCCTGGCTCGACCGCCCCAACGGCATACCGTCCTATACCGGATCGGTGCTGCACGAAGAGCCGCGGCCGCGCGCCACGCGCCCTGCGGTGGCCGTCGCCGAGCCGGTGTCGCTGGCGTCGTCGCCGACCTTGCAGCCGACGGTAGCCCCGCCGCGCGCGGCCGCGGTCACCCCCGCCGACCTCGAATGGAAACGCGCGCTCGATCCGCTGCTGATCGGCGAACGTTACCCGATGCTGCGGACGGCGCTGTAGTCCTACCGCACCGCATTGCCCGATATCGCTACCTGCGCAAAACGCTGTGCGCCGTCGGCGGCGAGATCCGGCGTGACCGGTTTTGCGTGATCGAGCCCGACCACTGCGCCGCGCGGTGTGCCGGAGATCATGTTGTTGCTGACCAGCGCGGTGCCCGCGCCTGAGGCCACCGAGACGCCGATGCCGATGAACGTGTTGCGGATCACATTGCCGGTGATGGCGACGTCGCGCAGATACTTGCCCCAGCCGGCGATGATACCGAACGACGGTGCGTTCTCGATCACATTGCCGGTCACCGCCGCATCCGCCTCGATATAGATGCCGACGCCAGCGTCGTCGTCGGGCACGGTGCCGATCGGCCGCTTCGGCTTGAGGTTGCGGATGATGTTGCCTTGCACGACGGCGATGCGGCCGCCCTCGTTGAAATTGCAGACGGAGACGCCGACCGCGGCGCCATCGACGGTGTTGCCCGCGATCACCGCGGCTTCGAACGCGAATTCCGAATACAGCGCGACCTCGCGGACATCGCTGACGCTGTTGCCGGAGATCTGGATGTTCGACGCCGAATTGCCGCGCACTGCGGAATAGTCGCAGTTGCGGATGCGGTTGCCCGACACGATGACATTGCCGGCGCGGAATGCGTTGATGGCGTTGCCGTATTGTCCGGAGCCGCCGGGGCCGGCCTTGATGTCCTCGATGCGGTTGTCGATCACCTGAGTGCCGTCGTCGCCGATGGCGTTGCGCAGGATTTCGATGCCGTTGCTGCGGGTGCCTTGAATGGTGTTCTGCGCCACCACCAGGCCTTGCGCGTCGAACGAGACGATGGCGGTGCTGAAAATGTTGCTCAGCGTATTGCCGGATATGGCGCCCGCGACATTCTCCAGCCAGATGCCGTTGTTGCCGCTGTTGAGGACGGTGCAATCGCGGATGCGGAGATCGCGCGCCTGCAGGCAGTGGATCAGCCCGCGCCGCGTCGGCAGCTTGATGTTGCCGCCGTCCAGCGTCAGGCCGCTGAGGCCGATGTGATCGGCGCCCTCGCTTGATAGCAGCGACACGCCGCCGCTGAAGATCAGCGTGGTGGCGCCGCGTACGCCGATCAGCTGCGTGCCGCTGGAGAGTTTCAGCAGGCCGGTGCGATAGATGCCGGGCGGCAGCGCCAGTGGCATTTGCGCCCGCGCGGCGTCGTCAATCGCGCGCTGCAGCGCGCGGGTCTGGTCGTCCGGGCTGTTCGGCCGCACGCCATACTGCGTGACGTCGCGCCCAAGCGAGGATGTCAGCGGCGCCGCGTGCGCGGCGTTGCTTTCGACCGCGACTGTGCCGGCTGCGAGACCGGCCGCGGAGACGTTGAGCAGATGGCGGCGATTGACGTCCATGGTCGCGCTCTCCGGTGGATGTTCGCGGTATGGCGTAACGCAAGATGGCGCGCGTGGCGCGAACAGGCGAGGGCGTGAGCGTGCGATTGTGGCGGTAGGGTTAATGTCGCGCGGGGGGCGCAAAACGCACCCGAATTTTGAGTTCGTCATGGCCGGGCTTGTCCCGGGCATGACGCGGAGAGGTGGTCGCTCCTCACAGGAGCCAGCAACCGCTGTCCCGGATTGCGCTTCGCTCCATCCAGGCTGCCGGCTGCTACCGCCCTTTCAGCGCCAACTGAAAGTCTTGCTCCGCCTGCGCATCGCGTTCGTTCTTTTCCGGGCATTCGCCGGGCTCGGGCTGGCAGGGGCGGATTTCGTAGTCGTTGTCGAGTACGCGGCGCGGCGCCGGCTTGGCGTCCTTGGCTTCGACGTCGGTGACGAGGCCGCTGTCGGCAGCGAGTTTCCAGACGTCGGCTTCGGTCGGGTAGGTCTTGCTCAATTTGGCATCGTCGCAGAACAGCGCGTAGGGCATCGGATCGCTCCGGTAAAAAATGATAACGTTTGAGGCGGCGCCGAGTTCAGCCCGGCGTATTCCCAGAAACTTGAATGAGGCGGCAGCCGTGCCGGCGAAGCCGCGTGGAAATCAGCTCACCATCTTGTGAGGCGTGAACAGGCGGCCCTTTTCCACCACCAGCACGACGGCCAGCGCCGCCAGCGTGCAAAGGAAGAAGCCGGTGGCAAACGGCAGCAGCGTGCCGTCGTAGTCCTGGCCGATGGTGTAGCCGATGCCGATGCCGAGCAACGTGGTGAGCGTGCCGTACAGCGACGACGCCGTGCCGGCGATATGGCCCTGCGGCTCCATCGCCAGCGCGGTGAAATTGGCGAACACCAAGCCGAAGGCGAACATCATCAGCGCCGACAGCGCCATGAACAGCGGCAGCGGCAGCATGTCGGTCTTCACTGCCAGCAGCATCAAACCGCCGACGGCGACGTAACCGACCAGTGCGCCATGCGAGATCACGCGCATGCCGAGCCGGCCGACGAAGCGCGAATTGAGGAATCCGGCGATGGCGACGCCGATCGCGATGGCGGCGAAGGCCAACGGAAAATAATGCCCGAGGTGATAGATCTCGGTGAACACCTGCTGCGAAGTGAAGACGAAGGCGAACAGCGTGCCCTGGACGCCGCCGGCGGCCAGCGCATAGCCCAGCGTCTGGCGATTGGTGATGGTCTGGCGGTAGGCGCCGAGCACGTCGCGGATCGCCAGCGATTTGCGCTCCGACAGCGGCAGGGTTTCCGGCATCCGCAGCGCGCTCCAGATCAGCGCCAGGAAACCGTAGATCGTCAGCACGAAGAAAACGCCGCG
>JAQGKA010000648.1 GCA_028290355.1 Tardiphaga sp.
CAGGATCACGATCACCAGGATCGCATAGAGCAGCAGGCGATATTCCTGGATGAACTGCAGCTTCTCCGGCAGCAGCACCACGATCAACGCAGCCGGCAGTACGCCCCAGCGATTGCCGATGCCGCCGAGAATCACGATCGATACCATCACCAGCGAATCGCCGAAGGTGAAATTGCTGGGCGCAATGAAGCCGGTCATTTTCGCATAGACCGCGCCCATCAGGCCGGCGAGGAAATTGCCGAGGGTGAAGGCGAGGATTTTCCAGTAGCCGATCTTGAGGCCGAACACGGAAGCCGCGGTCTCGTCGAGACGCACCACATCGAGCCAGACGCCGATCCAGGATTTGTCGAGCAGGCCGGCCAGGATCATCGCCAGCGCGGTGAGTACGCCGGTCAGGATCACATAGTTGACGTAGAACGAGAAGGTGATGCCGAGGATCTGCAGGTCGCTGGAGAAATCCCAGCCGAACAGGTTGATGCCCGGAATTTTCAGGCCCTGCGGGCCGCCGAGCAATTCGTTCGCGTCGAGGAAGACGTTGAACATCACGCCGAAGGCCAGCGTGGTCAGCGCGGCGTAGTGGCCGCGGGTGCGCAGCACGGGCAGGATCAGCAGCGAGCCGATGAACACCGCGACCACTCCGCCACCGATCAGCACGAGAGGATCGGGCAGGCCGCCCTTCTGGCCGAGCATCGCCGCGGTATAGCCGCCGGTGCCGACAAAGGCGGCCGCGGCGAAATTGGTCAGGCCAGTATAGCCCATCTGAATGGTCAGGCCGATGCAGACGGTGGCATAGATCAGCACCGTCGCGACCATCAGCAGGCCGAAATTGTCGTCACGCAGCACATACAGCACCGCCATCGCAGCGATCGTGATCAGGCCGCGCAGCAGCCAGGGGTTTTGCGACGCTGCGGCTTCAGTAGCGGCGACGCCGCCGAACCGCGCCGCGGCAAAGCAGATCGCGGCGATGCCGGCCAGCGTCAGGCCGAGCAGCTTCTGGTTTTCGATCAGCACCAGCGTCGTCAGTGCCGCCGCGGCGAAGGCCACGGAAGCGATCAGGGGCCAGACAGCGGCGGGTTTAGGAGGGGAAAGCCCGGTCATACACGCTCGCTTCCGCGTTCGGCGAGCAGGCCGGTCGGGCGCCAGGTGATCAGCATGATGATCAGCACGAAGGCGAAGACGTTCTTGTAGTCGCTCATGGAGGGCATCGCCGCGACCACGAAGGTCTGCAGGCCGGCAAACAGATAGCCGCCGATGATGGCACCCCAGATATTGCCGAGGCCGCCGACGATCGCCGCGGTAAAGCCGATCACGGCGAGCAGCAGCCCCATGCCGTAATTGATCTCGCTGTAATACAGTCCGTAGATCGTGCCCGCAAAACCCGCGGTGATCGACCCGAGCGCGAAGGTCAGTGGAATCACGCGGGCGAAAATGATGCCCATGGTGCGTGCCGTCTCGACGTCTTCGGCTACCGCGCGCATCGCCAGGCCGAACTTGGTGCGGTTGATGATCCAGTACACCACGCCGATCGAGGCGATGCCGGCGACGATCAGGATCAGCGCGTCGGTTCGGAAGAACGAGCTGCCGATATTGAAACCGCCGGAGGGAAGCAGTTCGGGAAAGCGCTGCGGATTGGTGCCGTTCGGGAAGAACAGCCGGATCGCCTCGCGCAACACGGTGCCGACCATCATGGTCATCAGCAGCATGTTGAGCGGCGGCGCGTTGCGCAGCGGCATGATGAGGAAATGCGAGATACCCGCACCCGCCACGGCCGACAGCAGCATCGCGGCGGCGAAGGCGGCGATGAACTGCACCGGGACCGACAATCCCATCGAGTTCGTCGCCCAGACTGCGACAAGTCCCCCGAAGGCCCCGAGCGTGAGCACGTCGCCATGGGAGAACTTGATGACGTTCATGACGCCGAAGAAGATGGTGAAGCCCATGGCCACGAGACCATAGATCGTCCCCTGCATCATGCCGTTCAGCAGGTGTTGACCAATCATGCCCATGGGATTCTTTCCGGCGTTGATGTGGTTATGGTAGATTTTTCAGCTTGCGCTTGCCGGCAGCATACTCGCTGTCTTCCCACACCAACCACTTGCCGTCCTGCACGACATATTTGGTGGTCAGCGGCGTGATGTTCTGGCCGTGATCGTCGAAGGTGATCGGACCGACGATGGACGGACGGTCCTTCACGTCAGCGAGTTCGGCGGTGATCTTGGCGCGATCCGGCCCGGCCTTCTCGATGGTCTCCATCACCAGATGCGTGGCGATGTAGGCGAACGGGCCGTAGGCTTCCGGCGGCTCGCTGTAACCCGCGGCCTTGTAGGCGTCGGTGAACGCCTTGCCGCCCGGCATCTTGGAAATCGGCGGGCTGTCGAAGAAGGTCACGGTGCCTTCGGCCAGTTCGGGACCGGCGGCGTTGATGAAAGCGTCGCCCATGATGCCGGAATTGCCTTCCAGCTGCGCGTTGATGCCGAATTTGGCCATCTGGGTGCGCAGCCGTGCGCCGAGCGGGGTCAGGCCGCCGAAGTAGACCACCTCGGGGTTGAGTTCCTTGATCTTGGTCAGTTCGGCCGAGAGGTCCTGCTGGTCCGGCGGCACGGCGAAGGTGCCGAGGATCTCGTTGCCGTTCTCGGTGGTGAACTGGGTGAAGTACTTGTTCATCGACTTGCCGTAGTCGGTGGAGTCGGCGAACGACACGAACTTCTTGTAGCCGCGGGCCTTCATGAATTCAGCGCCGACCCGGTTCTGGCCGATCAGGATGCCGCTGACGCGGTGCACTTCCGGATATTTGTTGGCGTAGGTGATTTCCGGCAGCACGGCCGCCCAGACCACCATCGGCAGCTTGAAGCGGTTGAAGATGTCGACGGTGGCGATGGCGGTGGCCGAGCAGTAGTGCGGGATGGCGGCGACGATCGAGCGGTCCGAGGCGATCTTGGTGACGACCTGGACGCCGATGTTCGGCTTGCATTCGTCGTCGAGCACAACCAGCTCGTAGTCGTATTTGGTCTTCGGATCGGCGTTCATCTGCTTCACAGCCAGTTCGGCCGAGTTGCGGCCGCCGATGCCGTGCGGGGAGAGCGCGCCGGTGAGCGGCCCGACGAAGGCGATCTTTACCTTGTCCTTGGCCAAAGCGGCGTCAAGGCTGCCAAAGGCGAGCGGCAGCACGCTCACGGCGGCCAATGCGGCGAAAGCCCGTTTGGTAATCGTCACCATCGCTGATCTCCCAGGGTTGTTCGAAGACCGAACGCTAGGCGGTCCCGGAAATCCGCAGCTAGCACGCACGCGCGCTTGGACTTGGACGATTGCGCCATCCCGCGCTAATAGGCGCCGGATACCGCCCTGCGGCGCGTCTGTCCCAGTGCGATGGCGCGAATGTCCTATCGGCTCCGCCGGGGCTGGCCGAACAATCGCGCTTCTGACCGATGCACCGTCTGTGCGCCAGCCGCCGACGATGCGCAAGCGACGACAAGTCACCGAAAGGACTTCCCATGGCCGCCAGTCTGCATGAGACCTCGCTCGTCATCGACGGGCTGATCATTTCCGATTTCGGCCGGCCGGTATTCGAGGATATGCGCAAGGGTGGCCTGACCGCCGCCAATTGCACCTGCTGCGTCTGGGAAGGCTTCACCGAGACCATGCGCAATGTGATGCGCTGGAAGGCCTGGTTTAACGAGAACAGCGACATTCTCAGGCAGGTCTACACCACCGCGGATATCCTCAAGGCCAAGGAAGAAGGCAAGACCGGCATCATCCTCGGCTGGCAGAACATCACTGGGATCGAGGAACAGATCGGCTATCTCGGCCTGTTTAAGGAGCTCGGCGTCGGCATCATCCAGATGGCCTACAACACCCAGAACCTGGTTGGCACCGGCTGCTACGAGACCAAAGACGGCGGCCTGTCGGATTTCGGTCGCGAGGTCGTTGCCGAGATGAACCGGCTCGGCATGCTCTGCGATCTCTCCCATGTCGGCGCCAAGACCAGCGAGGACGTCATCCTCGCCTCGAAGCAGCCGGTGGCCTATTCGCACTGCCTGCCGGCCGGCCTGAAAGAACATCCGCGCAACAAGAGCGACGCACAGCTGAAATTCATCGTTGATCACGGCGGCTTCGTCGGCGTCACCATGTTCCCGCCGTTCCTGAAACGCGGCCCGGCCGCCAATGTCGATGATTACGTCGAGGCGATCGAATACGTCATCGACATCTGCGGCGAGGGCAATGTCGGCATCGGCACCGATTTCACGCAAGGGTATGGCCAGGAATTCTTCGACTGGATCACCCACGACAAGGGCTATGCTCGCCGCCTGACCAATTTCGGCGACGTCATCAATCCCGACGGGTTGCGCACCATCGGCGAATGGCCGAACCTCACCGCGGCGATGGAAAAGCGCGGCTGGAAGGCCTCGCGCATCGAGGCGGTGATCGGCAAGAACTGGTTCAACCTGCTGCGCACCGTGTGGGGAGCCTGATCATGGGCAAGCCGCAGATCGACATTCAGGTTGACGACGCGACCGGTCGCTGGTCGGTCGATGCGCTGCCGATGATCCTGGTGCCGCAGCACTTTTATCTCAACAACCACTACGCCGTTGAAGCCGCACTCGGCGTCGACAAGCTGGAAGAGGTGCTGCGTCCGGCCGGGCATCGCTCGGCCTATTTCTGGTGCGAAAAGGAAGCCGCGCATCACGGCATGAACGGCATCGAGGTGTTTCACCATTACATGCGCCGCATCACCCAGCGCGGCTGGGGCCAGTTCGAGGTGCTCGACGTCGCGCCCGAGGCCGGCACGGCCCATGTGCGGCTGCGCAACTCCGCCATGGTGGACGAGGCGCACCGCAATAGCGGCCGCAAGGTTTGCTACATGTTCGCGTCCTGGCTCGAAGGTTCGCTGGAATATGTCGCCGCCAGCGCCGGCCGCAAGCAGACCCTGAAGGCCCGCGAAGTCTATTGCCAGGCCGAAGGCGTTCACGACCATTGCCTGTTTGAGGTCACCCCCGCTTAGGCCGGATGTCGCTTCTGTCCTACCCGCACGGCTGTCCGATGCTCGCCTGAAAAGGCCGGGCCGGGCAGCATGGCCCCTCATGGTGAGAGCCGCCCCGATGCAAAACTATTCCGCGTTTTCATTGTTCAAACAGGCGCTTGGCGGTCACGCCGGGTGGCAGAAGCAATGGCGCTCGCCGGAGCCGAAGGCGGAATACGACGTCATCATCGTCGGCGCCGGCGGCCATGGCCTTGCCACCGCGCACTACCTCGCCAAGGAGCATGGTATCACCAATGTCGCGGTGGTCGAGAAGGGCTGGCTCGGCGGCGGCAACACCGGCCGCAACACCACCATCATCCGCTCCAACTATCTGTTCGATGAGAGCGCCGCGCTTTACGAGCACGCGCTGAAGCTGTGGGAAGGCCTGTCGCAGGACCTCAACTACAACGTGATGTATTCGCCGCGCGGCGTGTTGATGCTGGCGCACAACATCCACGACGTGCAGAGCTTCAAGCGCCACGTTCATGCCAACCGTCTCAACGGTATCGACAATGAATGGCTGAGCGCGGAGGAGTGCAAGGAGTTCTGCCCGCCGCTCAACATCGGTGCGATGCGCTACCCGATCCTGGGCGGCGCCTTGCAGCGCCGCGGTGGCACCGCACGCCATGATGCGGTGGCCTGGGGCTATGCCCGGGCTGCGGACGCGCGCGGCGTCGATATCATCGAGAATTGCGAGGTCACCGGCATTCGCCGCGGCGTCAACGGTGCCGTCGAAGGCGTCGAGACCTCGCGCGGCTTCATCCGTGCCAAAAAGGTCGGCGTCTCCGCGGCCGGCCACACCAGCGTGATCATGGATATGGCCGGCGTTCGGCTGCCGCTGGAAAGCTATCCGCTGCAGGCGCTGGTGTCGGAACCGGTCAAGCCGGCGTTTCCCTGCGTGGTGATGTCCAACACCATCCATGCTTACATCTCGCAGTCGGACAAGGGCGAGATGGTGATCGGCGCCGGTACCGACGCCTACACCTCCTATTCGCAGCGCGGCGCCCTGCATATCGCCAGCCACACGCTGGATGCGATCTGCGAGTTGGTGCCGATGTTCCGCCGGCTGCGCATGCTGCGCAACTGGGGCGGCATCGTCGACGTGACGCCGGATCGCTCCCCGATCATCGCCAAAACGCCTGTGCCCGGCCTCTACGTGAATTGCGGCTGGGGCACCGGCGGATTCAAGGCCACGCCCGGCTCCGGCAACGTGTTCGCCTGGACCATCGCCAGGGACGAGCCGCACAAGATCAACGCGCCTTTCACCATCGAGCGGTTTCGCGACGGCATCCTCATCGACGAGGCAGCTGCCGCCGCCGTCGCCCATTAAGCGCAGGACTTTGCGATCATGCTTCTCATCACCTGCCCCCATTGCGGTCCGCGCGCCGAGCTGGAATTCAGCTATGGCGGCGAGGCGCATATCGCGCGGCCGATTGATCCGACCGGGCTCGATGACGAGGCCTGGGCGACGTTCCTGTACAAGCGCTCCAATCCGAAGGGCGTCCACGCCGAACGCTGGCGGCACCTGCATGGCTGCGGCCGCTTCTTCAACGTGCTGCGCGACACCATCAGCGACACCATCGTGACGACCTATCCCGCTGGCCAGCCGCGCCCCGCGCTGCCATCCGACGGCAAGGAGAATGCGCGATGAGCGGCCGTTTCCGTACTCCCTCAGGAGGCCGCGTCGATCGTCGCCGCACCATTCGCTTCACGTTTGATGGCAAAAGCTATCAAGGTTTTGAAGGCGATACGCTCGCATCGGCGCTCCTTGCCAATGGCGTGCATCTGGTCGGGCGCTCGTTCAAATATCATCGCCCGCGCGGTATCGTCACCGCCGGCTCCGACGAGCCCAATGCCTTGGTCGGCGTCGGCGTCGACGATGCGCATTACACGCCAAACCTGCGCGCGACGCAGGTCGAGATCTACGACGGTCTGGTCGCGGAAAGCCAGAACCGCTGGCCGTCGCTGAATTTCGACGTCGGTGCCGTCAATGAGGTATTCGCGCCGTTCCTGAGCGCGGGCTTCTACTACAAAACCTTCATGTGGCCGCGGGCCGCCTGGGCGAAACTCTACGAGCCGCTGATCCGCCGCGCCGCCGGCCTCGGCCGCGCCCCGGAGCAGCCGGATGCCGATCGCTACACCCAGGTCTATGCTCATTGCGACGTGCTGATCGTCGGCGCCGGCCCCGCCGGTCTCGCAGCTGCGCTGGCCACGTCTGCCAGCGGTGCAAAGGTTTTCGTCTGCGACGAACAGGCTGAAATGGGCGGCTCGCTGCTTGCCGAGAAAACCGCTGTCATCGATGGTCTGTTGGCTGCCGACTGGACTGCCAAGGCGCTGGCCGACCTCGCCGCGCGTACCAACGTCACGCTGATGCCCCGCACCACCGCGTTCGGCTGGTATCCGCACAATTTCCTCGGCCTCTGCGAACGCATCACCGATCACGTGGCAAAAGCCGATCCGAAATTGCCGCGTGAGCGGCTGTGGCAGGTCCGCGCCAAAGAGGTCGTGCTGGCGACCGGCGCGCTGGAACGGCCGCTGGTGTTTCCGGATAACGACCGGCCTGGCATCATGATGGCGGAAGCTGCGCGCATCTATGCCAACCGCTTTGGCGTCAAGCCGGGCGACAAGGCGCTGATCTTCACGGCCTGCGACAGCGCTTATCGCGCCGCGCTCGATCTGAAGGCGGCGGGTGTCGCCATCGCCGCCATCGCCGATTTGCGCGCGGCACCAGGTGGCCTGTGGGTGGATCGCGCCCGCGCCGCTGGCATCGATGTCCGCGCCGCGACGGTGGTAACAGGTACGAGCGGCCGCCTGCGCATTGACTCCGTCAGCCTTGCCAAACTCGGCCCCGACGGGCGCACCGGCGCATCCGAAACCATCGCCTGCGATCTACTGCTGATGTCCGGTGGATTTACCCCAAGCGTTCATCTGTTTTCGCAGTCGCGCGGCAAGCTGGTCTATGACGAGGCACTGCAGGCCTATTTGCCGGGCGCCTCGGTGGAGCGTGAGCGCTCGGTCGGCGCCTGCCGCGGCATCTCTGATCTCGACACCGTGTTGAACGATGGCGCCGCTGGCGGAAGCGGGGCCGCACAGGCCGCGGGCTTTGCCGGGGCCTTGGGTGGCACCTTTGCGGTCCATACCGACAGCGTCGGCACCGACGGCTTCATCGGCGTGACGCCCCATGGCGGTCATCCCTCGAAGACGCGGGCCTGGATCGACTTCCAGAACGACGTCACCGCCAAGGACGTCAAGCTGGCGATCCGCGAGGGCTTTCGTTCGATCGAGCACGTCAAGCGCTACACCACGACGGGCATGGCGACCGACCAGGGCAAGACCTCGAACATGAACGCGCTCGGCCTCGTCTCCGAGACGTTGCAGATCCCGGTGCCTCAGGTCGGCCTCACCACTTTCCGCCCGCCCTATACCCCGACCACCTTCGGCATCTTCGCCGGCCAGTCGCGCGGCGATCTGTTCGATCCGCTGCGCCAGACGCCGATCCACGACTGGGCCGTGGCGCAGGGCGCCGTCTTCGAGGACGTCAGCCTGTGGAAGCGCGCGCATTATTTTCCCAGGGCGGGGGAAGACATGCATGCGGCGGTGGCGCGCGAATGCAAGGCGACGCGGCAGGCGGTCGGCATCTTCGACGCGACCACGCTCGGCAAGATCGAAGTGGTCGGCAAGGATGCTGCCGAGTTGATGAACCGCATGTACACCAACGCCTGGACCAAGCTCGAGCCGGGCCGGTTGCGCTACGGCGTGATGCTGCGCGAGGACGGCTTTGTGATGGACGACGGCGTCGTCGGCCGCATGGCGCCCGATCGTTTCCACATCACCACCACGACCGGTGGCGCGCCGCGCGTGCTGGCGATGATGGAAGACTATATCCAGACCGAGTGGCCGGATCTCGATGTCTGGCTGACTTCGACCACCGAGGAATGGGCTGTCATCGCCGTGCAGGGGCCGCTGGCGCGCAAGGTGCTGGAGCCGCTGGTCGAGGACATCGATCTGTCCCGCGAGGCGATGCCGCATATGAGCGTGCGTGAAGGCAAGATCTGCGGCGTGCCGACACGGCTGTTCCGCGTCTCCTTCACGGGCGAACTCGGCTTCGAGGTCAACGTTCCCGCTGGCTACGGCCGCGCGGTGTGGGAGGCGATCTTCGCCGCCGGCAAGCCCTACGGCATCACGCCCTATGGCACCGAGACGATGCATGTGCTGCGCGCCGAAAAGGGATTCATCATCGTCGGGCAGGAGACCGATGGCACGGTGACGCCGGACGACGCGGGCTTAAGCTGGGCGATCGGCAAGGCGAAGAAGGACTTCGTCGGCAAGCGCTCGCTGGCGCGGCCGGCGATGACGGCGAGCGACCGCAAGCAGCTCGTCGGGCTGCTGACAGTCAATCCGAAGACCGTGCTGGAGGAGGGCGCGCAGATCGTCGCCGATCCCGCGCAGCCGATTCCGATGACCATGCTCGGTCACGTCACGTCGTCGTACTGGAGCACGACGCTGGATCGCTCCATCGCGCTGGCGCTGGTGCGCGGCGGCCGCGCACGGATCGGCGAACGCCTGTCGGTGCCGATGCCGGATGGCCCGATCACCGTCGAACTGGTCGAACCGATATTCTACGATCCGAAGGGAGCGCGGCTCGATGCCTGATCTCGCCATCCGCGAAAATTCGCTGGGCCGCCTCGCGTCCGCTGCGCGTACGATACCCGCGGCCATGCTCACCGTGCTTCCCGATGCCGCAAAACTGCTGTTTCGCGGACGGCCTTCGTCAATCGACGCGGCGGGCAAGGCATTCGGTATCGCGCTCCCGATGGAGGCGTGTCGTTTCGCAACCAGTGGGAATCGCACCGCCTATTGGCTAGGCCCCGACGAATGGCTGCTACAGGCTGTCGGCGAAGATTCCGCCGCTTTGTTTGCCGGCCTCGCTGCGGCGCTGGCCGGGCATTCGCAGTCGCTGGTCGATGTCAGCCATCGCTCCGACGCCTTTGCGCTGTCGGGCCCGCAAGCCGCCTATATTCTGAATCACGGCTGCCCGCTCGACCTGTCGTTGCAGACATTCCCGGTCGGCATGTGCACGCGCACGATTTTCGGCAAGGCGACGATCATGCTGTCGCGCCCTGCGCCGGAAGTTTTCCACATCGACGCCTGGCGCTCGTTCGCGCCCTATGTCTGGCAGTTGCTCGACGAAGCCCGCAGCGAACTGGCATAACGCGCTTTCGCGACGTTGCATGCTACCGATGGCGCGCGCCTTGCATATCAGGTGCGCACGGCTTTCGGTTGCAAAAGCCGTCGCGGGCGTTGCAATGGACGTGACCCCGGAATTGTTGCATCCACTCCGGATCGACGGACATCGCCAGGGATTTTTGGTTAATGCTTCTCTATGTTCTCAAACGGCTGCTGACGACGATTCCCGTCATGGCGATCGTTGCGCTGTTTGTGTTCTCGCTGCTCTATCTCGCGCCGGGCGATCCTGCGGCGGTGATCGCCGGCGACCAGGCGACCACCGCTGAAATCGAGAAGATTCGGCAGAGCCTCGGCCTTGACCGGCCATTCATCATCCGGTTTGCCGAATGGGGCGTGCAGATCCTGCACGGGGATCTCGGCCAGTCGCTGTTCGCCAACATGCCGGTGCGCACCATGATCTCCGAGCGGCTGGAGCCGACGCTGTCGCTGCTGGTGGTCACGCTGGTTCTCGCCATCTTCATCGCCGTGCCGATGGGCGTCATCGCCGCCTGGAAGGCCGGCACCTTCGTCGATCGCGCCATCATGGCATTCGGTGTGTTCGGCTTTTCGGTGCCGGTGTTCGTCACCGCCTATCTGCTGGCCTATGTCTTCGCGCTGCGGCTCGACTGGCTGCCGGTGCAGGGCTACACGCCAATATCGGGCGGGCTGTTGCCATGGTTCGCCAATCTGGTGCTGCCGGCGATTGCGCTGGGTTGCGTCTACATCGCCCTGATTGCGCGCACCACCCGCGCGACCATGCTGGAGGTGCTGCAGCAGGATTACATCCGCACCGCGCGCGCCAAGGGCCTCGCGCTGCCGGGCATCCTGTTCGTTCATGCGCTGAAGAACGCCGCGGTGCCCATCGTCACCGTGATCGGCCTCGGCATCGCGCTGCTGATCGGCGGCGCGGTGGTCACCGAAAGCGTGTTCGCGATTCCCGGCCTCGGCCGGCTCACTGTCGATGCGATTCTGCGGCGCGATTATCCGGTGATCCAGGGCGTGGTGCTGCTGTTTTCGTTTGTTTTCGTGCTGGTCAATCTTGCGGTCGACCTCGTCTACACACTCGTCGATCCGAGGATCCGCTATTGAACGCGCTCAATTTTGAAATTCCGCCGGGCACCGCGGTGGCCGTGGCACTGCCGGACGTGCTGCCCGCCGTCAAACCACGCCGCGGCTTCATCGGCCTGATCCGGCGCTATCCGACGCTGGCCTTCGGCTCGGCGATCCTGCTGATCATGCTGTTCATCGCGGTGTTCGCGCCTGTCTTGTGGACGCTCGATCCCACCGCCATCGCCACCAGCCGGCGCACCCGCGAGCCCTCGCTGTTGTACTGGTTCGGCACCGACATGCTCGGCCGCGACATCTATTCGCGCGTGCTCTACGGCGCGCGGGTCTCGCTGATCGTCGGTTTTGCGGTGGCCACGCTCGCCAGCGTGGTGGGTCTGGCGATAGGGCTGATCTCCGGTTTCGTCCGCATGGCGGATTCCGTCATCATGCGCACCATGGACGGCGTGATGTCGATCCCTCCGATCCTGCTTGCCGTCGCCCTGATGGCGCTGACCCGGGGCTCGATCGGCAACGTCATCGCCGCCATCACCATCGCCGAAATCCCGCGCGTCGCGCGGCTGGTGCGCAGCGTGGTGTTGTCGCTGCGCGAGCAGCCTTATGTCGATGCCGCCATCGCCGCCGGCACGCGAACGCCGCAAATCATTCTCAAGCACATCCTGCCGAACACGCTGGCGCCGTTGATCGTGCAGGCCAGCTATATCTGCGCCAGTGCCATGATCACCGAGGCGATCCTGTCCTTCATCGGCGCCGGCATCCCGCCGGCCACGCCGTCCTGGGGCAACATCATGGCCGAGGGCCGCGCGCTGTGGCAGGTCAAGTTCTATATCGTGCTGTTTCCGGCGGTGTTCCTGTCGCTGACGGTGCTGGCCGTCAACCTGCTGGGCGACGGGCTGCGCGACATGCTCGATCCCCGCATGGCGAAGAGCGTATGACGATGCAAACCAATGCACCGATGTTGCTCGAAGTCGAGAACCTGCAGACCCATTTCCGCACGCCGGACGGCATCAACCGCGCCGTCGATGGCGTGTCGTTCTCCGTCGCCGCTGGCGAGACGCTGGCAGTGGTCGGCGAGTCCGGCTGCGGCAAGTCGGTCACCGCCATGTCGCTGCTGCGCCTGATCCCCGATCCTCCCGGCCGCATCAAGGGCTCGATCAAGTTCGAGGGCCGCGATCTCCTGGCGCTGTCCGACCCCGAGATGCGCGCGATCCGCGGCAACGAGATTTCGATGATCTTCCAGGAGCCGATGACCTCGCTCAATCCCGTGCTGACCATCGGCCGCCAGATCGGCGAGACGGTGCGGCTGCACGAGGGGCTCGACAAGAAGGCGGCGGAGCAGCGCGCCATCGAGATGCTGACGCTGGTGGGGATCGCCGAACCGGCGCGCCGGGTCCGCGAATATCCGCATCAATTGTCCGGCGGCATGCGGCAGCGGGTGATGATCGCCATTGCACTCGCCTGCAATCCGAAACTGCTGATCGCCGACGAGCCGACCACCGCGCTCGACGTCACCATTCAGGCGCAGATCCTCGATCTGATGCGCGACCTCAAGATCCGCGTCGGCGCCGCCATCGTGCTGATTACCCACGACCTCGGCGTCGTCGCCGAAGTCGCCGAACGGGTGATGGTGATGTATGCCGGCCGCAAGGTCGAGGAAGCCAAGGTCGCCGCCCTGTTTCGCGAGCCGCGCCATCCCTATACGCAGGGATTGCTCGGCGCGGTGCCAAAGCTCGGCTCGTCGCTCGACGGCGAGGCGACACGGCTGACGGAAATTCCCGGGCTGGTGCCAAGCCTGAAAAATCGCATTCAGGGCTGCGTCTTTGCCGGCCGCTGTCCGATCGTGACCGATCTCTGTCGCGCGGTAGCGCCGGCGCTGGAGGCCAAGGCCCCCAACCACATCGTCGCCTGCCACTACGCCGCCAAGACCGCGGTGGCCGCATGACCCAGCCGATCCTCGAGGTCAACGACCTCAAGAAGCATTTTCCGATTCGCGGCGGATTGTTCGGCCAGACCACCGGCCAGGTCTACGCGGTCGACGGCGTTTCGTTCTCGATCGCGAAGGGCGAGACGCTGTCGCTGGTCGGCGAATCCGGCTGCGGCAAGTCCACCGTCGGCAAGGCAATCCTGCGGCTGCTGCCGGTCACCTCGGGCCAGGTCGTGCTCGATGGCCAGCGCATCGACGACATGTCCGCAGGCAAATTGCGGGCGCTGCGCCGCAGCGTGCAGGTGGTGTTCCAGGATCCGTTCTCGTCGCTGAATCCGCGCATGAAGGTACGCGACGTCATCGCCGAGCCGATCATCAATTTCGGCCTCGCCACCACCCGCGCCGCCATCGACGAGCGCATCGCGCTATTGATGGACAAGGTGCGGCTGCCGCGCGATGCGGTGAACCGCTGGCCGCACGAATTCTCCGGCGGCCAGCGCCAGCGCATCGGGATTGCGCGTGCGCTTGCGGCTGAGCCGGATCTCATCATCTGCGACGAGGCGGTGTCGGCGCTCGACGTCTCGGTGAAGGCGCAGATCGTCAACCTGCTGCAGGATCTGCAGAAGGAGCTCGGCCTGGCGCTGCTGTTCATCAGCCATGACCTTGCCATCGTCGAGCACATGACCCACCGCGTCGCGGTGATGTATCTCGGCAAGATCGTCGAGATGGCCACGCGCCGTGAAATCTTCGCCAATCCCAAGCATCCCTATACGATCGCGCTGCTGTCTGCCGTGCCGGTGCCCGATCCCGGCCGCGTCCGCGATCGCATCATCCTGAAGGGCGATGTGCCGAGCCCGAGCAATCCGCCGAAAGGTTGCCGTTTCCATACCCGCTGCCCGATGGTGTTCGACCGTTGCCGTGTCGAGGAGCCCGAACTGAAGCCGACAACGGGGACGCATATGGCCGCCTGCCATCTTCACGACAGCCATCGGCAGGTGGATGCGGCGGCGATGACGCTGGCCTCATCGGCAAACGCACGACAGGCAGTCGCTGCAACATGACTTGTTCAAC
>JAQGKA010000003.1 GCA_028290355.1 Tardiphaga sp.
CGAAGGGTTTGATGCCGTGCTGCTCGATGCGCCCTGCGCCTCCACCGGCACCATCCGCCGCCATCCGGACGTCGCCTGGCTGAAGCAGGAATCCGACATCATCATGCTGACCGCGCTGCAGCGGCGCTTGCTGCAAAAGGCCGTCACCATGCTCAAGCCGGGTGGAACCCTGGTCTATTGCACCTGTTCGCTGGAACCCGAAGAGGGCGAACAGGCCATCGCAGCCCTGCTCGCCAGCGACTCCGGCATGCGCCGCGCGCCGGTCGATGCCAGCGAAGTGGCCGGCCTTTCCGAGATCGTCACCGCTGAGGGCGATTTGCGGACCCTGCCCTGCCATCTGCCGCATGCCGATCCCCGGCTCGGCGGGCTCGACGGTTTCTATGCGGCGCGGCTGGTTAAATCCTGATATTTACAGGTTATTTTTCCGATTCGAGAGGCTTCCACAGGAAGCTGCCGTATAGTGTGTGCTGATCGCGTTTCCGGCTAAAAGGATTCGCAAACAAACTTTCACCGAGTCCAAGGCGCGCGTGGTCGCTCATCGCAGACGTATTTCGAGGCTGATCCTCGGCCGCTTCGCGCGGACTGCAATGTCGCGCGCGTCAGGCGGCTCGGTCGCGTTGTCGCGGCTATGGCCCGGCCGCACCGACCGCCTGATCATCGCGCCGCATGACCTGCGTACCGCCGACGCGACCCGCGCCGCCGAAATCTATGCCGGCCGATTCGTGTTCGCTGGCAAGATCGTCACCTGTCACGGCCGCTCGATCTTCGATCTCGAGCCACCGTCGGAAGACTGGGAAGTCGCATTGCTCGGCTTCGGCTGGCTGCGCCATCTGCGCGCCGCCGATACCGCGATCACCCGCGCCAATGCGCGCTCGCTGGTCGATGACTGGATTTCCAACCCGTCGCGCAAACGCCCGGTCGGCCGCCGCGCCGACGTCGCCGCCCGCCGCGTGATCTCGCTGCTGTCGCAGGCGCCGTTGGTGCTCGGCGACACCGACGGCAAATTCTACCGCCGCTACCTGCGCGCCCTGACCCGCGAGATCCGTGGCCTGCGCTACACATTGTCGGACGTGCCGGACGGCGTGCCGCGGCTGCAGGTGCTGATCGCGCTGTGCTACGCCTCGCTGTGCCTGGCCAACCAGGCCCGCCACATCCGCACCGCGACGCGCAAACTGTCCGACGAATTGCAGCGCCAGATCCTGCCCGATGGCGGTCATATCTCGCGCAATCCCGGCGCGCTGATCGAGCTGCTGATCGACCTGCTGCCGCTGCGGCAGACCTTTGCCGCCCGCAACATCGCGCCGCCGCCGGCACTGCTGAATGCCATCGACCGGATGATGCCGATGCTGCGGTTCTTTCGCCACGGCGACGGCAGCTTCGCGCTGTTCAACGGCATGAGCAGCGCGCCGTCGCATCTGCTGGCGACGCTGCTGGCCTATGACGACACCCACGGCGCGCCGATGGCGCACATGCCGCACACCGGATTCCAGCGCCTCGACGCCGGCGCCATGACCGTGATCATCGACACCGGCCCGCCGCCGCCGCCGAATGTGAGCCAGGATGCCCATGCCGGCACGCTGTCGTTCGAACTCTCCGCAGGTCCCAGCCGGATCGTGATCAATTGCGGCATGCCAAGCACCGGCCGCGACAACTGGCGCGCCTTCGCCCGCGGTACGCCGGCGCATTCCACCGTGACCTATCACAGCACCTCGTCGTGCCAGTTCGTCGAACGCACCTCGATGAAGAAATTTCTGCAGGGCGCACCGATCGTCGGCGGCCCCCGCACGGTCGAGAGCTACCGCGAGATCACGGGCAATGGCACCATGCTGACCGCGTCGCATGACGGTTATCTCAGCCGCTTCGGCGTGGTGCATCGCCGCGTGCTGATGGCGGCCGAGGATGGCACCCGGCTTGATGGCGAGGACACCCTCGCACCGGCACCCGGCGCGCGAATCAAGGGCGCCAATACCGACTATGCCTTGCGCTTCCATCTGCACCCGTCGGTAAAGGCGAGCCGCCTCAGCGACGCCCGCGGCGTCATGCTGGTGCTGCCGAACCGCGACGTCTGGACCTTCGAGGCGCTCGACGACAAGGTCGAGTTGGAAGACAGCGTGTTCCTGGCCGGCAATGACGGCCCGCGCCGCACCGCGCAGATCGTGATTCACCAGAATTCGCAGCAGACCTCCACCATCCGCTGGAGCTTTGCCCGCTCGACATCGTCGGCGTCGGCCACGTCCGCCCGCCGCAACGCCCGTCGCGAGCCGGAATTGCCTTTATAAATCAGCTTTCTGTGACCAAATTTCATGCAGGCCGCCCGCTGCGGTTTCGTGGCCGGCCAAACCATGCTACGCGGCGTCCTTCCTCCACAGGACACACATCATGACCGACCATTCGCGCCCCGTGACCCGGGCCCTGTTGTCCGTTTCCGACAAGACCGGGCTGATCGAATTCGCGCGCGCGCTGGCCGCCCACGGCATCGACCTGGTTTCCACCGGCGGCACCGCCAAGGCGATCGCCGCGGCCGGGCTGAAGGTCTCCGACGTTTCCGACCTCACCGGCTTCCCGGAAATGATGGACGGCCGGGTCAAGACGCTGCATCCGAAGGTACATGGCGGATTGCTGGCGATCCGCGACAATGCCGAGCACGCGCAGGCCATGAAGGATCACGGCATCGCGCCGATCGATCTGCTGGTGGTGAACCTGTATCCGTTCGAGGCCACCGTCGAAAAGGGCGCGAGCTACGAAGACTGCATCGAGAACATCGACATCGGCGGCCCGGCGATGATCCGCGCCGCGGCGAAGAACCACGACGATGTTGCCGTGGTGGTGGAGCCGGATGACTATCAGTCGGTGCTCGACGAGCTCGCTACCAACAACGGCGCGACCACGCTGACCCTGCGCCGCCGCCTTGCCGCAAAAGCCTATGCGCGCACCGCCGCCTATGATGCCGCGATCTCGAACTGGTTTGCGCTGCAGCTGAAGATCGAAGCGCCGGATTTCCGCGCCGTCGGCGGCCGCCTGATCCAGGCGCTGCGCTATGGCGAAAATCCGCACCAGAGCGCCGCCTTCTATCGCACACCGGATCGGCGGCCCGGCGTTGCCACGGCGCGACAGATGCAGGGCAAGGAACTGTCCTACAACAACATCAACGACACCGATGCCGCCTATGAGTGCATCGCCGAATTCGATGCCAGCCGCACCGCCGCCTGCGTCATCGTCAAGCATGCCAATCCGTGCGGCGTCGCCGAAGGCAGCAATCTCGTCGAGGCCTATCGCAAGGCGCTGGCCTGCGATTCAACCTCGGCATTCGGCGGCATCGTCGCGCTGAACCGCACGCTCGATGCGGAAGCCGCGCGCGCCATCACCGAGATCTTCACCGAAGTGATCGTGGCGCCCGACGCCACCGATGAAGCGAGCGCCATCGTTGCCGCGAAGAAGACCCTGCGGCTGCTGCTGGCCGGCAGCCTGCCCGATCCGCGCGCGGCG
>JAQGKA010000013.1 GCA_028290355.1 Tardiphaga sp.
GACAACACGGAGTTGCACGGCCTCACTCTTGAACCGATTAACGGTATCAGCGAGCGCTTCCAATTTCTTTTTCAAAAGTTCCAGATGTTCCAAGCTGCGCCCCCGACTCTGTCCTCGCCCCCTTGGAACCTAGGGCGGGTCTTTAGCCGGTCAACCGCAAGTTGATATCGCCAAGGAATGGTGGGCAGTACTGGGATCGAACCAGTGACCCTTCGCGTGTGAAGCGAATGCTCTCCCGCTGAGCTAACCGCCCGGAGCCGTGCAAATTGAGCGCGGCAAAACGTAACCTGTCGTGTTCACGAGAACCTCTCGTGTAGCCCTAACCCATTGATTCAGCAAGTGCGAGCCCTATCGTGTGAAGGGAACGCTCTCCCGCTGAGCTATGCGCCCGGGATGTCCTGCACAGAACAAATGCCGGGCCGAATGGCCCGGTGGTGCATGACGTCAGTGGCGCGATTTACGGAGTCGGGGGTGGGGGTGTCAAGCACGCCCTGCCGGGAGGCCGAACAATGTTCGGGCGGGCCGGCGCAGCCCGGGTGAAAACGTTCACCCGGGGTGAAAACGTTCAGCCGGGCTGGTGTGCCCGGGAGGCGTGGGACTGCAGCGCGCGGATGCGGTCGGCGAGGGTGCCGTTGGGGGTGAAGCCGGCGCCATTGGCGGGCTTCGGCTGCACCGGCGGGGCCGGTTCGGCGGCCAGAATCGCCTCGATGGCGGAATTCGGCCCTTCCAGCGTCATCGCCAGCTTGGCGACCTCGGCGGCGATGTCGTTAATGCGCTCGCGCAACAGGGCGTTTTCCATGCGCTCGGTGGCCCATGAGCTCTCCGTCTGCTGCTGGATCGCGTTGAGGTCGCGCTGCAACTTGCCGCGCTCCTCCTGGGAAGCGCGCAGCTGATCCTCGGCCGCGGCCTTCTCGGATTTCAGTTTCTCGACCAGCGGCGACGCCTTGCCGCCGGCCATGGCGGCGATCTCGACGCGCAGATCCCCGGCGATCAGCTCGGCGGCCGCGTTGGCCTGGCGCAGCTGGTTGTTCTCGAAATCGCGGTCGGCCAAGAGCTTGCTCTGCATCGACAGCTGGTTTTCCAGCTCGTTGACGCGCAGCCCGAGCTGTTCGGCTTCCTTGACCTGGATCGTCAGCTGATGGTCCAGATCGGTGACGCGCTGGCTGAGGTTTTCGACGCGGGCGCGGGCCTCGGTCAATTCGCGGGTCGCGGTGTCGGATTCGCCGCGCTGCAGTTCGAGCCGCTGCTGGGTGGTGGCGAAGTCCTTCTCGGCGTCACCGACGCGGTTCTTCAGCGCGTCGATCTGGGTGCGCACCGCCACCAGTTCGACCTGGCGGCTTTCCGCCATCATCGAGCGGTCGGTCAATGCGTGGTTCAGCCGGGCGAGTTCACCCTGCTTGTCTATCAGCGCCTGCTCGGCGGCGCGCAACGCCTCGATCTTGGCAGCGAAGTCGGCTTCGGTGACCTGCAGCTTCTCCTTGACCGCGACCTCGCGGGCCTCGAGCGAAAATATCGTGGCGTTCTTTTCGCCGAGCTCCAGCTTCATGCGGTTGATGGCGTCGGATTTCTTGCCGAGTTCGGCGAGCTGGCTGGTGGTCTTGTTCTTGAGCTGGTCGACGCTCATCTCCAGCCGCCGCGCCGACATGGCGAATTCGGCGCGCAGCTGATCCTTGTCGGCCTGGATTTCGGCCATCGACAGCGGCGTGGCAGCCTCGAGGCGGCGGGTGGTGAGCCGCACTGCGCGGTTGTGAACCAGCGGCACGATCATCAGCCCGAACAGCATCGAGACCAGAAAACCGATCGCCAGATACATGATCGGTTCAACCATGGCTGATACTCCCGCCCGCTAAAAATGAGTATTTAGCATGCCACGGCGGGCCGGGAAAAGACCAGCGTAACGCCTCGTTAACCTTTACTGGCGCGGTTTCCGCAGCGCCGCCGGATCAGGTCAGAACGGGTTCCAGGTCGCGCTCGGGGTGAACTTGAGATAGCCGATATTGGCGCCGAGGCGCAGGCCAAGGCCGGAACGGATCGGTACCAGCACGATGTTGTTGGCGGTCAGCGCGGTCATGCCGAAGCCGCCGATGATGTAGGCGGAACCATCGATGCCGCCGAAACGCTGATAGATCGCGTTGGTCGCCGGCAGGTTATAGACCAGCGTCATGGTGCGGGCGCCGTCGCCGCCCCAGTCGAAGCCGACCGACGGTCCCTGCCAGTACACCCGGAGATCGCCGGCGTTCTTGGTATAGAGGGTGCCTTCGCCGTAGCGCAGCCCGGCAACTATGGCGCCGGAACCTTCTTCGCCGAGGATGTAGCCGTTCGGCAGGCCCCACTGGCTGACGGCGCGCTCGATCACCGAGGCGAGGCCGCGCGAGACGTTGCCGAAGAAGCGATGCCCGGCGCCGACCAGTTCCTCCGAGCGGTAGGTGTCGGGACCGGCCTGCGGCGGTCGCTGCGGTTGCTGCGCCGAGGCCGGCGAGAGCGCAAATGTCAACGCTGCGAGCGCCAGCGCTGCCAGGCGTGATGCGAAGGTCATGAAAGAACCCCTAGGTATTCAAAAATGTGACCGCGGCTTTAACCCGATGCTGACAGCATCGTTCTAAGCCTACGGCCAGTGTCCCCGACTCCTTAGACTATCGGTACCAACTATGACGGCACAACGGCGGGAATTGAAAGCCTGGCGCCGCGGAATCGCCTTGATCGCGCTGTTAGCGGCTTTCGCCGTGCCGGTGATCTGCCGGGCTGCAACTACCGAGCGCGTGGTGGCCAACCGATATACGGGCCTCGCCATCGGCGGGTTCGATCCCGTGGCCTATTTCACCGACGCCCGCCCGCGACTGGGCGTGGCCGACTTTGAATTGTCTAACGACGGCGTGGTCTGGCGCTTCTGCAACGAGGGCAACCGGGCATCGTTCGCGGCCTATCCCAATATCTACGGCCCGCAATTCGGCGGCTACGACCCGGTCGACGTCGCCCGCGGCGTCGCTTATGCCGGCAATCCGCAATTCTGGTTGATCTCCGACAAACGCCTGTATCTGTTCGGCCGCGAGGAAAGCCGCGATGCCTTTGCCGCGACGCCCGCCAAATTCCTGCAGGAGGCCCGCAAACGCTGGCGCGACCTGCAGGAGACGCTGGCGCGATAAGCCCTCAGCCGCGTGAAGCTGCGCCAGGATCGCCCCAGGCGATGAATTCCGGCACGATGAAGTCCTCCCGGTTGCCGCCGAAGTGCACGGGCGCGCCGTGCCCATCGGTGACGATGCCACCTGCCGCGACCACCACGGCATGGCCGGCGGCGACGTCCCATTCGCAGGTCGGCGCCAGCCGGGGATAGATGTCGGCGCCGCCTTCGGCGACGCGGCAGAATTTGACTGCGGAGCCAAGCTCCGCCCGGACCGCGCCGGGCCGGGCGTCAATAAAGGCTTCGGTGCGGCTGTCGCCATGGGAGCGGCTGACGGCGGCGATCCACGGGGCGCCCTTGCCCCGCGCGGCCCGGGTCCGAATCGGCGTGACCTGGCGGATCGACTGATCGGGTCTGACGTCGAGACGTTCGGCGCCGCGGCCGACCAGCCCGCGCCAGATCAGCCCGAGCGCGGGCGCGCCGACGACACCGAGCAGTGGCGCGCCGTTGACGACGAGAGCGATGTTGACAGTGAATTCGTTGCGCCCGGCGACGAATTCCTTGGTGCCATCGAGCGGATCGATCAGGAACAGGCTACCGGCGTAAGGCGGACATGCCAGATGCAGCCGCTCTTCCGAAAGCGACGGGATGCCCGGAAACAGCCGAGCCAGCCCTTCGGCGATGACGCGGTCGGCGGCGAGGTCGGCCTCCGTTACCGGCGATCCATCGGCCTTGCCGTCGATCGTCATGACGCTGCGGTTGACCGCGAGGATTGCCGCGCCAGCGCGGATCGCCAGCTCGGTCAGGGGTTCCATCAAGGCGGCTGCGCCTTCGAGATCGAGCGCAGCAGTAGATTCACTGCTCATCAACAAGCCCAGCCCTGCATGCCATCCCCGTTCACTCTTATGCTGTGCCGCGGCGCGAAGCCGGGATTCAGTCGCTGCCCGCCTTGTGGTGGCCGCATCGGTGCCCACAGTGTATCAAACCGTAAAGCAATTGCTTGATTCGCCGTTCATGCTGTGCGGCCTCCCAGGAACATATCCCATGTCTGGCACACCACCTCCCGGTCTGGCTCCCGATGCCCTCGAACTCGCAGCCTTGCTGTGCTCGCGGGTCTGCCACGACCTGATCAGCCCGGTCGGCGCCATCGTCAACGGACTCGAAGTGCTCGACGACAATCCGAAGCCGGAAGACCGCGAGTTCGCGCTCGATCTGATCCGGAAAAGCGCCAAGACCGCGTCGGCGCGGCTGCAGTTCTGCCGCCTGGCCTTTGGCGCTGCGGGCTCGGCCGGTGCGCAGATCGATCTCGGCGATGCGCAGAACATGGCGCGCGGCCATCTCGAGGACGCCAAGACCAAGATTGAATGGAATCTGCCGCGCATCCTGCTGCCGAAGAACAAGGTCAAGCTGCTGCTCAACATGATGGTGATCGCGCAGCAGACGATCCCGCGCGGCGGTGTGCTCACGGTGGTCTCGGTGGGCGAGGGCGACGCGCTCGGCTTCCGCGTCAACGCCGCCGGCCTGAATGCGCGCTTGCCGCAAAACATCGTCGAACTGTTGAGCGCAGAACATGCCGGCAGCGTCGATGCCCATGCCGTGCAGCCTTACTACACACGTCTGCTCGCGCAGGCCTGCGGGCTGAAGGTCGTGCTCGCCGCCGAGGGCGACGCCATTGTCGTGACGGCGTCCTGAGCCGCTGACGCGGCACCCAGCGTTAACGAACGGTTACCAATAATCGTTCGTTAACGTACGGAAGTGCCCGGCAGATGCCTTATCCATTTGTTGAGCCCATTCTTTTTCGAATGCTCAACCAATATTAAACGCTTTGCAGTGAAAGTGGCCACACTCCGAGATGCGTTGCGAAAGTCGCGCGC
>JAQGKA010000046.1 GCA_028290355.1 Tardiphaga sp.
TCGACCAGATAGGCCTCGGCGTAATATTGCTGCAGGTTGATGAAGGCGGGCATCTTGTGCCCGCTCTCCTGCAGCAGATTGAATTGATAAAGCTGGGCTTCGCCGTGGAAGATCTTGCCGACGCTCCAGACCACGCCCTTGTCGACCATGCGCGATCCCACGCCCAGCCGGTCCCAGAATTCCAGCGAGCGCTTCGAAAAACAGATCGCGCGCGAGCCGTCGCCGATCCGGTCGGCATCGTCGAGCAAAACCACGTTCTGGCCGCGCTGCGCCAGATCGATGGCCAGCGACAACCCCACCGGCCCAGCACCAACGATTGCCACCGGATGACGTGCGGCATCGACCCGATCCTGATCGGGGTGGCGGCGATAGCCGAATTGCAATGCGGGCTGCGCCATTCGTCAGCCCCCGGCCATTTCAATGATCAACGCTGGTCTGGCCAACGGATCGCACTCCCCTTAAGATAGTCTCATTTGCAACCATCTAAACGCCGGCTGCGTGCCGGCGTCAACCCGTTTCTGGCAGGCGCCCCGTGGCAAAACTCGATCTTTTCAAATTTGTACCGTTCCGGCTGAACCGGCTGGCGGCGGAGGTCAGCGCCGCATTGTCCAGCGAATATCAGGCGCGCTACGGGCTCGACATTCCGGAATGGCGGGTGATCGCGACGCTGGGCTTTCGCAACGACGCCTGCAGCGCGCAGTATATTGCGCACTGCACCCGGACCCATAAATCCACCATCAGCCGGGCGGTGACGGCGCTGATGACGCGCGACCTGATCGAGCGGGTCGAGAACGCCAGCGATCGCCGCGAATTCCGGCTGCGGCTGACGCAGCGGGGCCACGCGCTCTATGAAGAGCTTATCCCGCGGCTGCTGCGGAAGGAGCGGGAGATCCTGTCCTGCCTGTCGGCGCAGGAACGCAAGGATTTTGCGGGCCTGCTCGGCAAAATCGAAGCGAGCCTCGAGCTGGTGCAGACCAGCAAGGCCGCGAGCGAGACAGAGGCCTACTAAGCCTAAGCGCGCACGCGCTTCATGCGAACGAGCGCGATGGCGGCAGATGCAGCGCATAGGCATCGACCTTGCCGCCGGCGCGCGGATAGATCTCGCGCACCAGCGGATCATGCCCGGGAATGATGCGGTCGGGATGGCCGGCGAGGCGTTCGGCGATGGCCCAGCCCTCATGTATATCGCCGATATTGTAGACGATCGGAAACGGGCTGCGGCGCTGCAGGTTGCCGTAGTAATGCGCGGCGTCCGACGCCAGCACCACCGGGCCGCGTCCGGTCCTCACCCGCACAATCTGCAACCCGTCGGAGTGGCCGCCGACGCGGTGCAGCGTGATGCCATCCGCGATCTCGCCGTCGCCATTGTGGAAGGTGACGCGCTCATTGAAGACATGGCGCACCATCAAGGTGACGTCCTCGGCCGAGAACGGATGTCGCAGCAGCCCGTTGCACATGCAGCGCCCCGTGGCATAGCTCATCTCGCGGTCCTGCAAATGAAACCGCGCATTCGGGAATCGATCGAGGTTGCCGGCGTGGTCGTAATGCAGATGGGTGACGATGACGTCCTTGATATCGTCCGCACGCACGCCGAAATCCACTAGCGCATCGACCGGGTTGGAGGTGAGCTTGCGGTTGCGGGCCTGCGCCGCGGCCTCGTTGAAGCCGGTATCGACCAGGATATCGCGGCCGCCGCCGCGGATCAGCCAGATGAAGTAATCGAGGTCGGCCGCCGCGGTGTCGTGCGGGTCGGGCTGCAAATAGTTCATCTGCGGCGTGCGCGGCGTCATGGTGGCATAGCGGATCGCATAGATTTCGTAAGCCTGACCCATCCCGTTTCGTCCCGTTTTCTATTTTTGTTACTGCGCAACAAGCCATCGTCGCCGGTAAAGGTCAAACGACCCAATCGCTTCGGCCCCCGGTACTGGAATCTGCTTGGCCGCGCTGGTGGCGCGGACGCGATGAATTGTCGCGGCCGCACAAGCGTTTGTGTGCGGTTGACAGCCGCGATCGGGGCGGTTTGATAATGCGGATTGCGTGGACTAAGGTCATAGCGGCGCAAAGCTGGGATCGGCGCCGTTTTGGTTGGACCGGCCTCATATGAAAATCCGTTTTGCCTTGCTTGTCCTTTTGACCTTGTCCGTCACGCCGGTTTCTCAGGCTGATGCCGCAGAGAACCGGACCAGCCGGTTTGCGCTGGTGATCGGCAATGCCAAATATCCGGACGCCGAGGCGCCGCTCAAGGAACCGCTCAACGACGTCCGCGATCTCGCCACCGAGCTGAAGCGCGATGGCTTCGAGGTCGATGTCGGTGAAAACCTCACCGGTGACGCCATGCGCCGCGCGCTCGACAAGCTCTACGGCAGGATCAAGCCCGGCTCGGTGGCCCTGATCTTTTTCAGCGGCTTCGGCGTGCAGTCCGCGCGACAGAGCTACATGATCCCGGTCGATGCGCAGATCTGGACCGAGCCCGATGTGCGGCGCGACGGTTTCAGCCTTGAGACCGTGCTCGGCGAAATCAACAGCCGCGGCGCCGGGGTCAAGATCGCGCTGCTCGACGCCAGCAGGCGCAATCCGTTCGAGCGCCGCTTCCGCAGCTTTTCCGCCGGCCTCGCACCGGTGATCGCGCCCAGCGGCACGCTGGTGATGTATTCGGCCGCGCTCAGTTCCGTGGTCAGCGACACCGGCAGCGACCACAGCCTGTTCGTCGGCGAGCTGCTGAAGGAAATCCGCACCGCCGACCTGACCGCCGAAGAAACCCTGAACCGCACCCGCGTCGCTGTCACCCGCGCCTCGCGCAGCGAACAGGTACCGTGGATTTCGTCGTCGCTGGCGGAAGATTTTTCATTCATTCCGGACGCCCGCCCGCAGACGGCGCCGGTCGCCATTGCGAAGCCCGTCGATACCGCGCCGCGCAAGGATGCGACGCCCATAGCCGCCAACCCGACGCCGGTTGCTCCGGCACCCGCGCCAGTGAAGCCGGCTGAAACTGCGCCGGCCGCCGCGGACGCGCCGCGCGATGAGGCCAAGATTGCCCTGGCCCTCGCCGACGATCCCACCGTCAAATCGCTCAACAGCAAGCTGGCCGAGAACCCGGAAGACGCCGGCGCCCTGTACCGCCGCGGCCAGGTCTATGCCAGCAAGGGCGCCTATGCGCTGGCGATCAAGGATTTCGACGAGACCATCCGACTCAATCCGAAGGACGTCGAAGCCTTCAACAACCGCTGCTGGGCCCGCACCGTGGTCAATGAGCTGCAGGCGGCGCTGAAGGATTGCAACGAAGCGCTGCGGCTGCGCCCGAATTTCGTCGATGCCCTCGACAGCCGCGGCCTGGTCAACCTGAAGAACGGCCAGAGCAAGAATGCCATCGCTGATTTCGACGCCGCGCTGAAGATCAATCCGCAACTGACCTCGTCGCTGTATGGCCGTGGCCTGGCCAAGCAGCGCCTCGGCGCGACGGCCGAAGGCGACCTCGATATTACCAACGCCAAGGCGATGGACCCGGATATCGTGAAAGAGTTTGCTGGCTACGGCGTGCGGTAGCACGGCGTGCGCTGAAGCCAGGATTGAAAATCGCGGGAATGATTTGAACCCGCGGCGCGCTGCAGGACACTATTATAGGCAAGCCGAAGCGCGCGATCGGCGCCGCTCGGCGGGATATTTGGAATTGAATTCGTTTAACGCCGAAGAGGTGCAGCCATGACGACCATATCCGGACGTCGCAATCTCAAAGCCATTCGTGCCATCGCGATGATCGGCATCGCGCTCTCGGCAAGCGCCGGCATGGCCTTCGCCGCCGACGATGTCACCTCCGATCAGATCCAGCGCGCGCTGGCGCCGAAGTCGCTGACCCGCGGCCTCTCGATGACCCCGCCGACGGAACCTGCCGTCAACGCCGCCGAAGGTAAATTCGTCGATGGCCTTCGCAACCGCAACACGCGATCACTGTCATCCGGCGAACGCGAGCAGATCGCCGCCATCGCCCAGACCAAGCCCAAGATCGATCTCGAAATCACCTTCGACTACAACTCGGCCAATATCAGCGCCAAGGCGCAGCCGGCGGTTCAGGCACTCGGCAAGGCGCTGAGCAGCGACGATCTCAAGGGTTCCACTTTCGTGGTCGCCGGCCATACCGACGCGGTCGGCAGCGAAGCCTACAACCAGGACCTGTCGGAGCGCCGCGCCGACGCCGTCAAGCGCTATCTGGTCGACAAGTACGGCATCGCCGGCGCCGACCTGGTCACTGTCGGCTACGGCAAGAGCAAGCCGAAGAACGCCGCCGCGCCGATGGATCCGGCCAACCGCCGCGTCCAGGTGGTCAACATGGCGAACAAGTCCACCGCGTCCAAATGAAGGCGCGGTGACCCCAAGTTGTCGCTGCGGATTGCCGCACCACAGCGTTCCGCATCGCGCGGGACGCTGTTTGCTTTGGCGATTGCCGACATCCCGTATAGATTGCCCGAACCTGCCGCTCGCACCGATCGAACGCCTCTGGCGTCCAACAATCCCAAGAAACATCCCATGTGGATCGATCCCGAATGAAGGCCCCTGCCCGTTTCGCCAAGCCTCTTGCCATCTCGGCGCTTGCAGCAAGCCTCATCGCGGCAGCCTCCGTCGCTCATGCAGCCGAAACCGCCGCGCCGAATACGCCGGCCTCCCCGAATGGCGCGATGGTGCTGGTCGCGAAGGCGACCAATGCCTGCTTCTCCGACATGGTGCGGGTCACCGGCTTCATCGTGCCGCGACGGGAAGCGCTGGTCGGCGTCGAGACCGAGGGTTCGAAGGTCTCGGAGGTGCTCGTCCGCGAGGGCGACAACGTCACCGAAAATCAGGAACTGGCGCGGCTGATCCCGCCATCGGCGCCAGGCAATGCGCGGCCCGGACCGGTGACGCTGCGCGCGCCGGCGGCGGGTTTGATCACCGCGGTCAACACCATCGCCGGCGCGCCGGCATCGCCACAGGCCGGGCCGATGTTCAGGATCGCCATCAACAACGACATCGAGCTCGATGCCGAAGTGCCCAGCATTCATATCCTGAAGCTCAATCCCGGCGCGACGGCGCGGATCAGCCGCGACGACCAGCCCGACGTGATCGGCAAAGTCCGCCTGGTGTCGCCGCAAATCGATCGCGTCACCCAGCTCGGCCATGTCCGATTGTCGTTCGCGAGCAATCCCGGCCTCAAGGTCGGCATGTTCGCCCGCGCCAGTATCGACGCCAAGCGCAGCTGCGGCGTGGCGATCCCGAAATCCGCGATCGACCATCTCACGGTTCAGGTGGTGAAGGGCAACACCATCGAAACGCGCAGGGTGAAGGTCGGGCTGACCTCCGATACCTCGATCGAAGTTCTCGAAGGCGTCGATGCCGGCGATGTGGTCGTCGCCGACGCCGGCACCTCGCTGCATGACGGTGATCAGGTCAGGACCATGTTCGCCGAAGAACTCGATCGATCGCGGGTACGCTAATGTCTTTGAATATCTCGGCCTGGTCGATCCGCCACCCGCTTCCGTCGATCGTGTTTTCGATCATCCTGCTGGCGCTGGGATGGATCAGCTTTACCAAGCTCGCCATCACCCGGCTGCCGAGTGCCGACATCCCGGTGATCTCGGTGGCGGTATCGCAATTCGGCGCGGCGCCGGCCGAGCTGGAAGCGCAGATCACCAAGACCATCGAGGACGGCGGGTCCGGCGTCGAAGGCGTGCGGCATATCTCGTCGTCGATCACCGACGGCCTGTCGCTGACGACAATCCAGTTCAGCCTGGAAACCAACACCGACCGCGCGCTCAACGACGTCAAGGACGCCGTCACACGGGTGCGCAGCAACCTGCCACAGAACGTCAACGAACCGCTGATCCAGCGCGTCGACGTGATCGGGCTGCCGATCGTTACCTATGCCGCGATCTCGCCCGGTAAGACTCCGGAGCAGCTCTCCTACTTCGTCGATGACGTGGTCAAGCGCGCGCTGCAGGGTGTCCGCAACGTCGCCCAGGTCGAGCGCATCGGAGGTGTCGAGCGCGAGATCCTGGTCTCGCTCGATCCCGACCGCCTGCAGGCCGCTGGCCTCACCGCGGCCGATGTCAGCCGCCGGCTGCGTGGCACCAATGTCGATCTCGCCGGCGGCCGCGCCGAAATCGGCAAGAACGACCAGGCGATCCGCACCCTGGCCGGCGCGAAGACGCTCAACGAACTGGCCGGCACCATGATCAGCCTGCCGTCCGGCGGCGAGGTCCGGCTTGAGGATCTCGGCACCGTCACCGACACCATTGCCGATCGCCGCACCTTCGCCCGCTTCAACGGCGAGCCGGTGGTGGCCCTCGGCATCAAGCGCTCCAAGGGCGCCAGCGACGTGGTGGTCGCCGCCGCCGTGCAGAAGCGCATCGATGCGCTGAAGGTGGCCTATCCCGACGTCGACCTGAAGCTGATCGATACCTCGGTGGATTTCACCAAGGGCAACTACGAAGC
>JAQGKA010000078.1 GCA_028290355.1 Tardiphaga sp.
TCGCCAAACGCTATCCTGGTCGCCTCGAGATCGTCATCGGCGATGCCCAGACCTTCGATCCGCGGCCGCTGCTGGCCGGCGAGCGCGCCAAGATCGTGGCCAACCTGCCCTACAACATCGCGACGCCGCTGCTGATCGACTGGCTCTGCGCCGAACCGTGGCCTCCCTGGTACGACATGATGGTGCTGATGTTCCAGCGCGAGGTCGCCGAGCGCATCGTCGCGCGCGAGGATGACGAGGCGTATGGAAGGCTCGGCGTGCTGTCGAACTGGCGCGCTGAAACCAAGATCTTGTTCGACATTTCGCCGGCGGCTTTCGTGCCACCACCGAAGGTGACCTCGTCGGTCGTGCGGTTGATCCCCCGCGCCAATCCCGAACCCTGTGATCGCCGAATGCTCGAACAGGTCGCGGCCGCCGCCTTCGGCCAGCGCCGCAAGATGCTGCGGCAAAGCCTGAAGGCGCTCGGCGCCGATCCGGAGCGTCTGGCCGCAGCCGCCCATGTCGAAACGACGCGCCGCGCCGAAACCGTTCCCGTCTCCGGCTTTGTTGCCATGGCCCGTGAATTGACCGATATACGAAAGACAAAAAACGTCGGTTAAGGGAGAACAACTCATGGCGCTGATGCGACGCCAATCGCTGGTCAAGTTCGATTCACCACTCTGCGAAACCATCGTCGACACCCCGAAGCCGCAAGGCCGGGAAGTGCTGGTCCGCATCGAGCGCTGCGGCCTCTGCCATTCCGACCTGCACATCCAGGACGGCTACGCTGATTTGGGCGGCGGCAAGAAGCTTGATACCACCCGCGGCATGACGCTGCCCTTCACGCTCGGCCATGAGATTGCCGGCATCGTCGAGGAAGTCGGCCCAGACGCCTCGAAGGATCTGATCGGCACCAAGAAAGCGGTCTTCCCGTGGATCGGCTGCGGCCAGTGCCGCGACTGCCTCGCCGGCGATGAAAACCTTTGCGCGAAAAACCGCTATCTCGGTGTTTCACTCGATGGCGGCTTCGCCAGCCATGTGCTGGTACCCGATGCAAAATACCTGCTCGACTACGATCCTCTGCCGGTCAACATGGCGGCGACGCTGATGTGCTCTGGCGTCACCGCTTACGGCGCGCTGAAGCGTCTTGTCGATCGGCCGCGGCAACGCAACCTGCTGCTGATCGGCCTCGGCGGCGTCGGCATGATGGGCCTCGCTTTCGCGCAGGCGATGTTCAAGCAGAAGATTTCCGTTGCCGATCTCAGCCCGGCGGCGCGCGAGGCCGCGCTGAAGAATGGCGCGGCGTTCGCCTATGACCCGGCCGAACCCGATGTCGCCAGGCGCATGGTGAAGGAAACCGACGGCGGCTTCGACGGCGTCATCGATTTTGCCGGCAACGACAAGTCGATGGGCTTCGCGGTCTCCACCGTGGCACGCGGCGGCAAGATCGTGGTGTCCGGCCTGATGGGCGGTAATTTCAGCCTGCCGATGGTCCAGTGGATCTACAAGCGCATGACCATCGAAGGCTTCATGGTCGGCACCCTGGCCGAGGCGCAGGAGCTGATGGCGCTGGCCCGCAGCGGCAAGATCAGCCCGACGCCGATGAAGGAAGAGCCGATGGCCGACGCGCAAAAGTGGATCGAGGAATTGCGCGCCGGCAAGGTCGTCGGACGCGTGGTGCTGACGAACTGACGATCTCGTAGGGTGGGCACGCTTCGCTTTGCCCACCCTACGAAGCGCAGTCCCGGATTGCGCTTCGCTGCATTCGGGCTACGATACACCCATTTCAGGATGGGTTTCATGGACCATTACGTCCAGCCGCTTAAGTCGATGGCGAGAGCAGTGGCGCTGGTCGCGTTTCTGTCGCCGGCGCTTGCGGGGCAAGCCCTCGCCGAAAAACGCATCGCCCTCGTGGTCGGCAACTCCGGCTATCAGAACATCACCCGCCTCGACAATCCGAAGAACGACGCGAAGTTGATGGCCGAGACGCTCGGCAATCTCGGCTTTGTGCTGATCGGCGGCGGCGCGCAACTCGATCTCGACAAATCCGCGCTCGACAATGCCGTGCAGAATTTCGGCCGGCAGATCCAGGGCGCCGACGTCGCGCTGTTCTATTACGCCGGCCACGGCGTACAGGTCAGCGGGTCGAACTATCTGGTGCCGGTCAATGCCAATCCGACTCGCGAGGCCGATGTCGATTTCCAGATGGTCGATATCAACCTGGTGCTGCGGCAGATGCAGGGCTCGGGCACGCGGCTCAACATGGTCATCCTCGATGCCTGCCGCAACAATCCGTTCGGCGCCCGAGGACTGCGCGCGTCGGACGGCGGTCTCGCCCAGATGCGCGCGCCGGAAGGCACGCTGATCTCCTACGCTACCCAGCCCGGCAGCGTCGCGCAGGACGGCGCCGACGGCAACAGCCCCTACACCAAGGCCCTGGCGACCACCGTGCGGCAGGCCGGCCTCGACATCTTCCAGACCTTCAACCAGGTCGGCCTCGCGGTGAAGCGCGCCACCGCGGGTGCGCAGCAGCCCTGGGTGTCGTCGTCGCCGATCGACGGCACTTTCTATTTCGTGGCGCCGATGGCGGCCTCGCCGGCTCCGGTGCTCGCCCCCGCGCAGGAAGCCCGGCTCGCCGACACGCTGCGCCCCGATCCCGACCGGGTGCCGCTGAAGGATGCCGCGCTGCTGAAGGAAGTCAGCGACCGGCTCTACGAACTCAACTTCGATCCCGAACCGCCGGGCGGCAAGAACGGCATGGCGGTGGCGATCCGCGACTTCCAGACCCGCAGCAGCCTGACGCCGACCGGCGAGCCGACCGAAGGCCTGCTGACGCGGCTGCGCAAGCTGGAAGACCTGCGGCCGTGGGGCAGCATCGTCTACAATCCCGATCGCAGCAAATGGGGAATTTCCTGGAAGCAGGTATCGCGCAAGGCTGCCGTGGCCGACGCCCGCGCCAATTGCGATGGCGGCGCAAAATGCTCGGTCGAACTGAGCTTTTACGGTTCACGCTGCGGCGCCTTCGCCTATTCCGCCACCAATTATTCGCTGATCCAGCGCGACAGCGTCCAAAAGGCCAAGGAGGCCGCGCTTGACGCTTGCGGCAAGTCCGGCAAATCTTGTCGCATTATCGATGCCGTGTGCGCCGACGGAACCGGCCGTGCGGAGGCGAACCGC
>JAQGKA010000111.1 GCA_028290355.1 Tardiphaga sp.
CGGAGTCGGCCGTGGCGCTGCCGGCGGCGGTGAGGGTGCGTTCGATGTCCGCGGACAGCGACTGGATCTGGCTGGCGACCTCGGTGGAGGTGGCCACCAGCGTCGACTGCGCTTCACGCGCACCGCCGAGCATCGAAGCCGCAGTCGCGGAACCGGCAGCGGTCAGCGTGCGCTCGACGTCTGCGGACAGCGACTTGATTTGCAGCGAGGCTTCGCTGGAGGCGTTGACCAGCGTGGCCTGCGCGTCGCGGGCACTGTTGAGGATCGAGGTCGCGGCATTGGTACCGACGGAGGTCAGCGAATTCTCGATGTCGCTCGAGGTCAGCTTCAACTGGGCGCCGACATCGGTGGAGACCGAGACCAGCGACTCCTGCGCGGCGCGGGCGCCCGCCTGGATGGTATCGCTTGTGCTGACCACGAGATGGGTGAGCGAGCGTTCGGCATCCTCGACATGCGACTTGATGCCGACCGACAATTCCTCGGCGCGGGCCATGAGGGAATCGCTGGCCTGACGGCCTGACGTCTCGATGCGGCCGGCGACGGCTTCGATGCGCGAGCCGAGCAGCTCTTCGAACTGGCCGACACGGGTGTCGATTTCGGTGGCAACCGCGCCGACGCGGTTTTCGAGGCCCTGATGGATGACCTGGAAGCGGGCGGTGACGTTTTCCGCCAGGTGGATGCTGCGATCGTCGATGGCTTCGGTGACGTTGGCGATGCGGCGGTCGATGGCTTCGATCGCCTGCGTGGTGCCTTCGGTCAGCGCCGTCGTGAAATAGGTGAGGCGGTCGTCGATGGAGTGGATCGCCTGCACCGCGCCGCCGGTCAGCGCCGTGGTGAGGTGGGTGAGGCGCGCATCGACCGAATTGACGGCCTGGTTGGCGCCATCGGTCAGCGCCGTCGTCAGGTAGCTGAGGCGCGCGTCGACCGAATTGACAGCCTGGGCGGCGCCGTCGGACAGCGACGAAGCGAGGTTCTCAAGACGGGTGTCGATGGTCGCAGTGACCGACTGGGCGCGGGAGTCGAACGCCTCTTCCAGCGACTTGAGCCGGCCATCGACGGATTCGTCGAACGACTTGATCCGGGTATCGAGCGATGCATCGAGATTGATGACGCGGGATTCGAAGGTATTCTCGAACTGGGCGAGGCGATGATCCAGCGACGCGCTGATCTCGCCGCCATTGGCGGTGAGCCGGGTGTCGAAAGTGTCGACATAGGTCTTCAGGGACTCGTTGATGTCCAGGGTGCGCTGGCCGAGGCGCTCGACCACTTCGCCGCCGAAGGTTTTCACGGTGCGGTCGAATTCCGAGATGTGGCGGGTGATCAGCGCGCCGAGCGTGCCGCTGTCGCGCGAGAATTTCTCCGCGAGTTCCGAACCCTGTTCCTTCACCAACTCGTCGAAGGCGTTCATCTGCAGGCTGATGGTGTCGTGCGCGGTTTCGGTCTGGCTGGCGACCTTGGCCACCAGCGCGTTGACGGTGACGTCGAGGGCGTCGCTGGCCTTGTCGCCGCTGTCGATGATGCGCGTCGCGAGCCGATTGCCGGCTTCGTCGATCTTGCTGACGAGATCGCCGCTGCGCAATTCGAGTTCGAGCAGCAGGGAGTCGCTGGAATTCTTCAGGGAATCGTGGACCTGTTCGGTACGATCCGAAACGCGATCGACGATGGTCGAGGAGCGCTGCTCGAACTCGCTGGTGATGCGATCGATGCGCTCGTTCAGCATCTCGTGGACGCGGTCGGCAAGATCGACGAACTCGTCGTGGACGTGGCCGGTCTTGAAGTTGAGGCTGGTGGTCAGGCGCTCGCTGGCGTCGAGCACGGCGCGGGTGGTTTCCGCGCTGGCTTCCTCGAGACGGTCGAGCAGATCGCCGCCGCGCTCGCCGAGCGCGAGGATCATGTTGTCGCCGGCATTGCCGAGCGCGCGGGTGATGTGTTCGCCGCGCTCTTCCAGCGCACCGGTGATGCTCTTGGCGACTTCATCGACGCGCGACGCGATGGCGTCCGAGATCAGTGCGATATCGTGGCGCAGATCGATCTGCACGCCGGAGATCGCGCTGCGCACCTGCTCGGCCTGGCCGACCAGGTTGTCGCGCTGATGCGCGATGTCCTGCAGTAGCGCGCGGATGCGCACTTCGTTGTCGGAATAAGCCCGCTCCAGCGCCGAGACTTCGTTGGCAACGAGGGTTTCGAGTTCGCCGGCGCGCGCGATGGCGCGTTCGACGCCGTCGCCCATCGCGGCGACTTCGCGGCGGATCGCCTGACCGACGGTAACCATGGAGTCGCTGGCGGCACCTTCCGGCTCGGAGAAACGGATCGCGACCTGCGCCATCGACTGCGCGATCATGCGCAATTCCTGGCCGCGCCAGGCCAGGCTGGCGAGGAAGTAGAACAGCAGCACGGGTGCGAAGAACAGCACGGCCAGGCCGGCGAGCGCCAGCGTGCCGCCACTGCCCTGGCCGATGAAAGCCTGCAGTGAGGGCAGGAAGCTGACGGTGAGAAGACCGGCGCCGACAATCCAGACGCCGGCGAACAGCGTGGCAAGCGTGTAGACGTTACGGGCGGGGCGGCCCTTCTGAATCGCCTGCAGGATCTGGCCGATGGTCTCGCGATCGTCATTGGCGGGACGGCGCGTGAAGCGCTGCTCGTCCGTCTGCTCGAAGGTCGGCCGGTCGTTGTTGATGCGGGTGTCGAACGAGTTCTCATCGTACGCCACATTCGATGGCTGCGAGGGCTGATTGTCGTGGCGGACGGCAGGTTGATCGCGATCGACCAGCGGCACGTCGCTGATGTTCAAGGCTTCCTGAATGGCGGACAGTGCGACTTCGGTTGGGTCCTTGGCCTTTTTGGGATTATTTGCCATGTTCAGTCTACGCCCCTTGTTTTACGCGTCTGGAAGTCCCGAACGATTCCCTCGCTGCAGCTGGAACTTGCCAACTGCACCCCGCGAGATGGGATCGCCGCGAATTGCCGGTCGCTCGGCTTGTCCGCTACTTCCGCAAACATCCTATTGGCTTGGTGCGGCGAATGAAATGGATTCGGTTAAGACATTCTTAATCATCGTTAACAGCCGCGGCCGGTAACGTCTTGCGGATGCTCGAAATAAGCGACTTCGCGGTTCAATCGTGGCGGGTTTTCGACAAAATGGCGGCAAACCGGTGGTCTGTACGCGAAACGTTCCGTTAACCAATTTCGTGGTTGGCTGCGCGAAAGTCGCAGCCGGATCGCCCGGTCGCCGGACATCTGGGCCATCACCATGCCGCTTCATACCGAACAGGTTCACTGGATGCCTTCGCCACCGCTTGTTCCCGATGATGGCCCGATCGATCTTGCCCACCTGCAACGCATGGCGCTTGGCGACATCAGCCTGGAGCGCGAGGTGCTGGCAATGTTCGCCGCCCAGGCCGCCGGCCTGATGGATAACCTCGTCAAATTGCCGCCCAACGTTGCTGAACTCGCGCATACGCTGAAGGGGTCGGCGCGCGCGATCGGTGCGTTCCGGGTAGCGGACGCCGCCGAATGGCTGGAAACCGCGTTTCGGGATCACAGCGATGCGGCGCAGGCCCTGATGGCGCTCAGCGACGCCGTCGCCGAGGCGCGTTCCGCGATCGACCGCATCCTGAACCGGTCCTGACCCCCTTAATCCAGATGACGGTTTTGCGGCGGAGCGCTGGCGCGATCCGGATCGACCCGTTATAGGACAGCCGTATCTTCTTTCCCGGCAGCGCGAGCATCATGGCCAAGATAAACTTTGTCGATCATTCCGGCGAAACCCGCAGCATTGACGCCGAGATCGGCTCCACCGTGATGGAAGTGGCGATCCGCAACTCCGTTCCGGGGATCGAAGCCGAGTGCGGCGGCGCCTGTGCCTGCGCCACCTGTCACGTCTATGTCGATGAAGCCTGGCGCGAGAAGGTCGGCGCACCGACGCCGATGGAAGAGGACATGCTGGATTTCGGCTACGACGTTCGTCCGAATTCGCGGCTGTCGTGCCAGATCAAGGTCACCGACGCGCTGGACGGCCTCGTGGTCGTGACGCCGGAGCGGCAGGCCTGATCGACGAGGCCCTTGATGGTTGACGGGCCGTTGCGCGGCCTCACCACGCGTAGCGCGCCGCAGTCTTGCCGGCGTAGCTAGCCCGCAGCGGTTCCGCGCCGCAACCAGCGCTGGAAATTGGCGATTAGTTCGGCGGTCAGCGGCGTCGGCTTGCGTGTGGTATCATCGACCAGCACCGTCATGGCATCGGCGGACGCGATGCACTTGCCTGCGGAAAAAACCACCTGCTCGAAGGTGGCCGAGGTGTTGCCGAGACGGGAGACGCCGAGCCCAAGTTCGATGGTCCCCGGCCAGTGCAACTCGGCGCGGAAGTGGATGTCGAGGCGCACCAGCACCCAGCCCAGTCCGGGTGGCATCAGGCCGAAAGAGCGGTCCTTCACCAGCGTGACGCGGCCGGTCTCGAAGTAGCTTGCGTAGACCGCATTGTTGACGTGCTGGTTCGGATCGAGATCGGCGAAGCGCACATTGTCGGTGAGGCGGTACGGAAAATCTTCGAGCAGCGGCAGGGATGCGCGGGCAGGTGCGTTCACGAATGGGTCTCCAGCATTTGGACGATGTTACAGCGCAGTTGCAGCACGCGGGCAAGGGGCCCTCCCGCGTATTAATGGCTTTCCTCCCTCGGCGGCGTTGGCTAGACAGATTGGCCGGATGGCGCCGGGTAATGCCAAGCCTTTGGGCTGCTTCAACCGAGAAGAAACGACCATGAGCGAAGCGATCAAGACCGACGTGCTGATTATCGGCGCAGGCCCCTGCGGGCTATTCGCCGTCTTTGAGCTTGGCCTGCTCGACATGAAGGTGCATCTCGTCGACATCCTCGACAAGCTGGGCGGGCAGTGCGCCGAGCTCTATCCGGAAAAACCGATCTACGACATTCCGGCGATTCCGTTCGTCACCGGGCAGGGCCTCACCGACGCGCTGCTGGAACAGATCAAGCCGTTCA
>JAQGKA010000138.1 GCA_028290355.1 Tardiphaga sp.
GATCTGGTCGAGCATGCCCGCTTTGGTCTCGCAGCTGGCGCAATCCTCCGCGTAAATCTTGCTGTGCTTCAGCGTCACCGTGACGCGGTCCATCGGCAGCGTCTTGCGGTCGGCGTAGAGCCGCATCGTCATCGCGGTGCAGGCGCCGAGCGCGCTGAGCAGCAGGTCATAGGGCCCTGGGCCAGTGTCGGCCCCCCCGGCCGAGACCGGCTCGTCGGCGAGCAGGCGATGCGGCCCGACCGTAATCTGCTGCTGGAGTTTGGTGGCGCGGGTTTCGCGCACGACGACCTTGCGCGGTTCTTCGGGCAGACTGACCGCAGGCGCAACAGCCACCGGGTCGAGATAGCGCGTCGTCCAGGCCGCGATGACGTCGGCCACATAGATAGCGTCATGCTTCTGTGTCAGCAGGTGGTCGGCGCCGGCGAGCGAAACAAAGCTCTTTGGATGTTTCGCGGCGAGGAAGATATGCGTGGCATTTTCGATGCTGACGGTGTCGTCGGTCGGCGCATGCATGATCAGCAGCGCCTTGTGCATCGTGGACACGTGCGCCATCAGATTGTGCTCGGCGATGTCGTCGAGGAATTCACGCTTGATGTGGAACGGCCGCCCGGCGAGCTTCACCTCGACGTCGCCATGCTCCCGGATGGCATCGACGTGGTCGGCGAACATGTTGGTGACATGGGCGGGGTCGGAGGGGGCGGCGATGGTGACGACCGCCTTGGCCTCGGGGACCTGTCCAGCGGCGGCGAGGATCGCCGCTCCGCCGAGGCTGTGGCCGATCAGGATCGCCGGCGCCTTGTGAATCTCGCGCAGATGGTCGGCGGCTCTCACAAGGTCGGCGACGTTGGATGAAAACGTGCTGTTGGCGAAATCGCCTTCGCTGGAGCCGAGCCCGGTGAAATCGAACCGCAGCACCGCGATGCCCTTGGCGGTCAGGGCGGTGGCGATGCGCTTGGCCGCCAGCACATCCTTGCCGCAAGTAAAACAATGCGCGAACAATGCATAAGCGAGCGGCTCGCTATCCGGCAGGTCCAGCGCCGCGGCCAGCAGGTGGCCTTCCGCGCCGGCAAATTGAAAGCGTTCAGTCGGCACGGGCGTTCTCCTGTTGGGCGTTAGTCTTCTGAGTAGCGCTGTTCTTGCCACGGATCGCCGCGGTTATGATAGCCGCGCACTTCCCAGTAGCCGGGCTTGTCGTCGCTGACGAACTCGACGCTCTGCAGCCACTTGGCGCTTTTCCAGAAGTACAGATGCGGCACGATCAGCCTGACAGGGCCGCCATGGTCGCGCTCGATCGGCTGGCCCGACCACGAATGTGCCAGCAGCGCATCCTCGGCGGCGAAATCCTCCAGCGCAAGGTTGGTGGTGTAGCCGTCGTGGGAATGCAGCACGACGAAATGGGCGTCGTCCTTCGGCTTGCAGGCAGCCAGCAGTTCGCGGGTGGACAGGCCTTCCCACGTATTGTCGTAGCGCGACCAGCTAGTGACGCAGTGGATGTCGGAGATGAATTTTTGCTGCGGCTGCGCGGTGAACTCCGCAAAATCCCAGAACAAAGGCGTTTCCACCGCGCCGTAGATGTCGAGCCGCCAGCGCTCGCGAGAAATGTTGGGCGTCAGGCCGAGGTCCAGCACCGGCCAGTCCTTGGTCAGGTGCTGGCCGGGCGGTAATCGCTGGTCTTCCGGGCGCGCGATCTTGCCGGTGAGAAACCGGCCTTCGCGCGCCCAGCGCTCCTTGCTTCGTGTCAGCTTTGAATCCGGCGGGAGATTGTCGTCGGTCATCGCTGTTCGCTCCGTCGTTCAGGACGATGCGGCCGTCATTCGTGACGGTGCATCGCCGAGTTGTGCTTGGTGTCGCGCATGGTGGTGTAGATCAGCAGCGAAAGGAAGATCATGCCCGACAGATAATAGTAGAACCATTCTTCGTGGCCGAGGCTCTTGAAATACAGCGCGATCGCCGGCGCGGTGCCACCGAAGATCGAGACGGTCAGCGCGTAGGGCAGGCCGACGCCGAGCGCGCGGATGTTGGTCGGGAACAGCTCGGCCTTCACGATGGCGTTGATCGAGGTGTAGCCGGCGACGAAGATCCAGGCGGCGCAGATCAGCAGGAACGCCATGAACGGCGACTTGGTGGTCTGCAGCGTGGTCAGGATCGGGATCGTGCCGAGGGTGCCGGCGACGCCGAAGAAGATCAGCAGAGGTTTGCGGCCGATGCGGTCCGACAGTGCGCCGTACAGCGGCTGCAGGAAGGTCGCGAAGATCAGCGAGCCGAAGATCACCGTGGTGGTCTGGTCGGTGGTGAGGCCAACGGAAAGCTTCACGAAGGTCTGCATGTAGGTGGTGAAGGTGTAGAACGCCGCGGTGCCGCCGGCGGTGAGGCCGACCACCAGCAGCAATTCACGGGGATACTTCAGCAGGCCGCGGATCGAGCCCATCGGCTTGGCCAGCCTCTTGGCTTCGAGGAAGGCCGGCGTCTCGTGCAGGTCACGCCGCATCACCGCCGCGAAGATCGCGAGCAGGGCGCCGATCACGAACGGAATCCGCCAGCCCCAGTCCTTCAGCTCCTGTTCCGTGAGGAACACCTTCTGCAGCAACAGCAGCACGATGATGGCGGTGAGCTGGCCGCCGATCAACGTGACGTACTGGAAGCTGGAATAGAAGCCGCGGTGCTTGGCGTCGGCGACTTCGCTGAGATAGGTGGCGCTGGCGCCGTATTCGCCGCCGAGGCTGAGGCCTTCGATGATGCGGGCGAAGGCCAGGATCATCGGCGCGGCGAAGCCGATCGTCGCATAGGTCGGGGTGCAGGCAATGATCAGCGAGCCGAAGCACATGCACAGCACCGACAGCATCAGCGAGATCCGCCGGCCGTAGCGATCGGCGAGATAGCCGAACAGCCAGCCGCCGAGCGGCCGCATCAGGAAGGTCGCGGAGAACAGCACGGCCGCATTGAGCTGCTGCACGACCGGGTCGCTGGTCGGAAAGAACGCCGGCGCGAAATACAGCGCGAAGGCGGTGTAGGCGTAGAAATCATACCATTCGACGAGGTTGCCCATCGAACCGATGAAGATCGCCTTCACCCGTTTTTCGACATCGACCAGATGAAGCTTGTCGTCCACTGGTGCTGCAATTTGTTCCGCCACGTGTCAGGCCCTCGAATTCCGTGAAATGAAATGCTCCGTTGCCACGGTCCGAATAAAAAGCCAATGCCGCCGAATGCATTGCAGCCGATAACAGCTCGATTTGCTGCCTTGATGACGGTAATTGGTGCGGTGCAATATCGCCGGCGACCATGGTACCGGACGATGGCTCAGACGAAAGTCGTAGGCGCGGATTTAACGAGCGTCATTGCGAGGAGCGCTTGCGACGAAGCAATCCAGTTCTTGCTCTTTCCAAGACTGGATTGCTTCGCGGAGCCTGTCATCGGGCGGCGCTTTGCGCCGGCCCGTTGGCTTGCAATGACGGCTTCTCTTAAGCCGCAGCGCGCGGATCGATCGGCGTCGAGCCGCGGATGCCGAGGATATCTTCGAGCACGCGTGAACCGGCGAGCAGTTGCGCTTCGCCGCGCGGCGGGCCGACGATCTGCAGGCCGACCGGGAGGCCTTTCGAGGTGAAACCGCAGGGCAGCGACAGCGCCGGACAACAGATCAGCGTGATCGCATAGACGATCGCCAGCCACTGCACGTAATTCTCGAATGTGGTGCCGTTGCATTCGGCGAGGTAGCGCTGCTCGATCGGGAACGGCGGCACGATGGTCGCAGGCGCCAGCAGCAGATCGTAGGTCTGGAAGAATTCGTAGGCACGCGCGGCCATCGCGACGCGTTGCGCTTCGGCGCGTTCGATGTCGGTGACTTTGAGCTTGAGGCCTTCCTCGATGTTCCAGATCACTTCGGGCTTCAGCATGTCGCGCTTGTCGCGCAGCAAGGCGGCCTTGGAGAGCGCGAAGTCATAGGCGCGCAGCACATGGAAGCATTCGTGTGCTTCCTTGAGGTCGGGATGGGCTTCCTCGACGATCACGCCGGCCTCGGCGAAGCGCATCGCCGCCTTGCGGGTGATGGCGACGACTTCCGGATCGACCGGGGTGATGCCGAGGTCCGGCGAATAGGCGACGCGCTTCGGCTTGTTGCCGGAACGCGCGGCGGAGCGGAACGAGTTCGGCAGCAGCGGCAGCGAGAGGGGATCGGCAGGGTGTTCGCCGCTCATGGCGTCGAGCATCAGCGCGAGATCTTCGACCGTACGCGCCATCGGGCCCTGCACGCTGAGCGTTCGGGCAATGGCCACCGCCGGCGTTTGCGCGACGCGGCCGATGCTCGGCCGCATGCCGACCACGCCGCAGAAGCTGGCCGGATTGCGCAGCGAGCCGCCCATGTCGGATCCATGTGCCAGCCACGCCGTGCCGCTGGCGAGTGCCGCCGCGGCACCGCCGGAGGAGCCCGCCGCGGATTTCGACAGGTCCCACGGATTCAGCGTCGCGCCGAACACTTCGTTAAAGGTGTTGGCGCCGGCGCCGAATTCCGGCGTGTTGGACTTCGCGTAGATCAGCGCGCCGTTCTCTTCCAGCCGCTCGACCAGCACGTTGGATTTGGTCGGGATGACGTCCTGAAAAATCGGCGATCCCTGCGTGGTGCGCACGCCGGCCACCGCGGTGAGATCCTTGATCGGCACCGGCAGGCCGGCCAGCAGGCCGCGTTGGCCGAGCGGCTTCTTCATAAGCTCTTTGGCGTAGCTGCGGGCGCGATCGAAGCACAATGTCGGCAGCGCGTTGACCTGGCCATCGACCTCGGCGATCCGGGCCTCCAGCACGTCGAGCAGTTCAAGCGGCGTCACCGTGCCGGCGTTGAGTTGATCGACGATGGCGCACGCCGTTGCCTTGATGAGCTCTTGATCAGTTGCCACGCACGTCTCCAGTTCGCTTCCGCATTGTTGTCGATCCCGACGAGATTGCCGTGTAGACCATTTTCCGGAAAAGTGGAATCGCGGGCGCGGCCGCCCGCATCAATGCAAGGATGCAACCATGGGTAAGCCTTTCGGCGAGAC
>JAQGKA010000172.1 GCA_028290355.1 Tardiphaga sp.
ACGACGCGGGGAGACGTGGTGCGCGAACGTGTTGTCAGAAGTGGCTGTAGGACAGCCGCTTTAGAGGGATCTCCCTGCCCTGCGCATCGAGAAAGCGTGGGGTGGAGTATCCGGCGACGATCGTGCCGATCGTCGCAATGGAGATGCCTGCCAGCTGCGCCGCGTGCGCGAACACCTCAAATCGATCTGCGGGAATCGTGCAGATGATTTCATAGTCGTCGCCACCGGTGACAATGGCTTCAATACCGACAATGCCGCGTTCGACGAGGGACTTCGCTGGCGTCGACAGGGGCACAGCCTGCGCCTCGATCGTCGCCGACACACCCGACGTTGCGCACAGTTTTGCGAGATCGCCGGCCAGACCATCCGACACGTCCATCGCCGCGCTGGCATGATCGCGCACCGCCTTGGCGAGCGCGTTGCGCGGCCGCGGCACGCGGTAGCGTGAGACGAGCGCGCCAGTCATCGCAACGTCGCCGGCGAGTGCCGTCGCCACCGCGCCGCCTTTCAGCACGGCCAGGCCTAGCGCGGCATCGCCGATCGTCCCCGTCACCACCACGCGGTCGCCGACCAAAGCGCCAGCGCGCCGAACCATCTTGCCCACCGGCACACGCCCGAACGCGGTGATCGAGATCATCAGCGGCCCCGGCGTCGACACCGTGTCGCCGCCGAGCAGCGGGCAACCGAACAACGTCGCATCCTCGCCGAGCCCGCGCGCGAATTCGGCCAGCCAGTCATGATCGGTCTCGCGCAGCGCCAGTGTCAGTACGAAACCCGCCGGTGTCGCGCCCTTGGCGGCGAGATCGGAAAGATTCACCCGCAGCGCCTTGCGCGCGATGGTGTCGGCGGGATCGTCGGGCAGAAAATGCACGCCCTCGACGAGGGCGTCGGTGTTGACGACGATGTCGCAACCATCAGCCTTGAGCACCGCAGCGTCGTCGGTCAGGCCGAAGGCGCCGGGGTCGGTGGCGAGCGGCTTGAAATAACGCGCGATCAGGGAGTCTTCGCCGGATGCGTTGGATCCGGCAGCCATGGTCAGTGGCCCGCGCGCACGAACTCGTCGGCGCGAAACTGGCGGGCGATCTGGTCGAGCACCGCATTGACCATGCCGGTCTCGTCGCCTTCGACGAAGGCGTGGGCGACATCGACATATTCCGAGACGACGACGCGCGCCGGCACATCCTTGCGATGCTCCAGCTCGTAGGCGCCGGCGCGCATCACCGCGCGCAGGATCGCATCGATGCGCTGCAGCGGCCAGCCGCGCGACAGTGCCTCGTCGATCAGCGGATCGAGCTTGTGCTGGTCGCGCAATACGCCTGCGACGATGTCGCGGAAGAACGCTTCCTCGGCGGGAAGGTACTGGTCGCCCTCGACCTCGTTGCCGAGCCAGTGGCTCTCGAACTCAGCAATGATGTCGTTGATGCCCGCGCCGCCGACATCCATCTGGTACAGCGCCTGCACGGCGGCGAGCCGCGCCGCGCCGCGCCGGTTGGCCTTCTTGTCGGCAGGCTTTTTATCGCCAGACTTTTTGTCCTGGGGTTTCTTGATCGCGGTCTTCTTGATTTCTGCCATCTCTCAGCTCTTCGCCAGACGGCGTTTGATCCGCAGCATCGCCAGCGCCGCACGCGCTGCGTCGCCGCCCTTGTTCAATTCGCCGGCGCGGGCGCGCGCCCAAGCCTGCTCATCGGTATTGACCGTGATGATGCCGTTGCCGAGCGGAAAGCGCTTGCTCACGGCAAAGTCCATCAGGCCGCGCGAGGATTCCATCGAGACGATCTCGAAATGGATGGTCTCGCCGCGCACCACGCAGCCCAGCGCGATTGCCGCATCATAAGGCTTGCCCTTCTTTTCGGCAGCCTCGATGGCGATGGCGATGGCGGCGGGAATTTCCAGTGCGCCGGGCACGGTGATGACGTCGTGGGTTACACCGGCCGCCTTCAGTTCCAGAACCGCGCCTTCCAGCAGCGCATCCTGAATGTCATCGTAAAACCGCGCTTCGACGATCAGCGCACGCGCGCCGGAAATGTCGGTCTGGTCCTGCAACTGAGCGCGTCGCGCGTCTGCCATGGGGGTCCGTTCAGATGTGATCGATTGCGCAGGGTTTTAGGCGCAGCGGCGCCCGATGCCAAGGGCTGAACCTATTTCATTTCCGAGAGCCGCGCGGCGTAGCGCGCCATCAGATCCACCTCGAGATTGACCTCGCTGCCGGCGCGCCAGTCGCCGAGCGTGGTGACGCTCAGCGTATGTGGAATGATCAGTACCGAAAAATCCGCGACCGCGACGGTATTCACCGTCAGCGACACGCCATCCAGCGTCACCGAGCCCTTGGTGGCGATGAAGCGCGCCAGCTCGCGCGAGGTGCGCAGGGTGAACCGGGCCATGTCGGGCAGTTCGTCCCATTTGACGATTGTGGCGATGCCGTCGGCATGGCCGGCGACGATGTGGCCGCCGAGTTCATCGCCGATCTTCAGCGCGCGCTCCAGATTGAGGTGCGTGCCCGCCTTCCAGTGTCTCGCGGTGGTCATGCCGAGCGTTTCGGCGGCGGCATCGACGTCGAACCAAGTCCTGCCACCGGCCGTGCCGGAGCCGACCACCGTGAGGCAGACACCGTTGCAGGCGATCGAGGCGCCATCCGCGATGGTGGTCTGGTCGTAGCTGCAGAGTATCCGCAGCCGATGCAACTGTCCCTGCGCAACCGGGGTCAGGCTTTCGATCTCACCGATGTCGGTGACAATGCCGGTAAACATTAGGCGCGCTCGTAAATGGTGAGGGTGTCGTTTTCAATGCTTTCGCTAGCACGGACCTTGAGGCCGGGCGACCCGGTGATGGCTGATAGCGGCAATGCGTCGAGAGCGGCGATGCCGTCGTCGCCGATCGGATTGGGCCCGCGAAACAACCAGGCCTCGTCAATGAGACCAGCCGCCACAAACGACGCCGCGACGCGGGATCCGCCCTCCACCAGCAACCTTGTGATGCCCTTCTCGGCCAGCGCCTGCAGCACGGCGGCGAGATCCAGCCCCGGCGGCGTGGTCGTGGTCGCCACGCGCAGCACATGCGCACCGGCCGCGCCGAGCTTCATCGCCGCGGGCGCCTCCGACAGGCTGGAGGTCATCACCCACAATGGCGTCTCGCGCGCCGAATGCACCAGTTTGGTCGTACCGGGCAGCCGCAGCGCGCGGTCCAGCACCACCCGCACCGGCGAACGCTTGATCATGCCGGGCAGCCGGCAGGTCAGTACAGGGTTGTCAGCCAGAACGGTGCCGATGCCGACCAGCACCGCATCGCATTGCGCGCGCAGCAGATGCACGCGCGAGCGCACCGCCTCGCCGGTGACGGCAACGGGCTTGTGGCCGGCGGCGGCGATCTTGTCGTCCGGCGATACCGCCAGCTTCAGCACCACATGCGGGCGCTTGTCGCGAATGCGGCGGAAATGCCCGGCGTGGTCGCGCGCGGCTTCTTCAGCGCAGATCCCGACATCAACCTTGATGCCGGCGGCGCGCAGTCTGGCGTGGCCCTGCCCCGCCACTTCCGGATTGGGATCCTCGATGGCCGACACCACCCGGGCGATGCCCGCCGCGATGATCGCGTCGGCGCAGGGCGGCGACT
>JAQGKA010000182.1 GCA_028290355.1 Tardiphaga sp.
AGGTGGCGGTCTTGCCGTAGATGTGCGCGACCTGATGGATGCAATACTTATAGATCTGCATCTGGTCGGCCATGTAGGTCAGCGTGTCGAACTTCATACCGAGTTCGTGCTGAGCTGACGCCACTTCGTGGTGATGCTTTTCGACCTTGACGCCCATCTTGGCCATGGCACCGAGCATTTCCGAACGCATGTCCTGCACCGAGTCCTGCGGCGGAACCGGGAAGTAGCCGCTCTTGGTGCGGATGCGGTGGCCGAGGTTGCCGCCCTCATATTCGGTGTCGGAATTGGTCGGCAGCTCCGACGAATCCAGCTTGAAGCCGGTGTTGTAGGGCGACGAGGAGAAGCGCACGTCGTCGAACACGAAGAATTCGGCTTCCGGACCGACCATCACGGTGTCGCCGATGCCCATGGACTTGACCATGGCTTCGGCCTTCTTGGAGATGCCGCGCGGATCGCGGTTGTAGGGCTCGCCGGTGGAGGGCTCGAGAATGTCGCAGGTGATGACCATGGTGGTCTCGGCGAAGAACGGATCGATCGTCGCCGTGGCCGGGTCGAGCATCAGCATCATGTCGGATTCATTGATCGCCTTCCAGCCGGCGATCGACGAGCCGTCGAACATCGTGCCTTCGGCGAACATGTCCTCATCGACCATCGAGACGTCAAAGGTGACATGCTGCCACTTGCCGCGCGGGTCGGTGAAACGCAGGTCGACGTATTTGACGTCATTGTCCTTGATGGACTGCAGGACTTCTTTGGCGGTCGTCATGTGCTCCCCTTAATTTTTGCGGGCCGATGTCCAGGATTTACCGACAGGTCATGACGAACAGGTCATGACGAGGTGTCGCAAACAAGACGAGGCCGCCGAAGCGACCTTTTGGTGACGTCTTGAAGCCTTGAATCTTGAAGACTTGGGTCTTGAAGACTTGGAAAGTCGGATAGCACCCGGCTCAGATAGCGTCCAGCCCGGATTCGCCGGTGCGGATTCGCACGGCTTCCTCGATGTTGGAGACGAAAATCTTGCCGTCGCCAATGCGGCCGGTCTGGGCGGCGCGGCGGATCGCATCGATGGCCTTCTCGACCAGATCGTCAGAGATCACGATCTCGATTTTCACCTTCGGCAGGAAGTCGACGATGTATTCCGCTCCGCGGTAGAGTTCGGCATGGCCCTTCTGCCGGCCGAAGCCTTTGGCCTCGGTGACGGTGATGCCCTGCAGCCCGACCTCCTGAAGCGCTTCCTTCACCTCGTCGAGCTTGAATGGCTTGATGATGGCTTCGATCTTTTTCACTGAGCGTCTCCCCGGCACTTCCACTATTCAGGCCGCACGTTGCTTTACCATTGCGCATATCGCGCAGTCTGTTCGATACCCTGTTTCGGGCGTTAATGCGCTGCCGTCACACCGCCTTGGCAATTTCTCGCCTCATGCGGGGGTACGGTCGGCCACCTCTATAACCGCCGGGTGAGCGCGACGGATCCGAAGTGTTCACCTCAAAAGCAGGGTCCGTGCCAAGTCGGCGGTGCGGCTATTTAAGTAGCATAATCAGTTCATTACCACTGATTTGAACAGTCGAACCAAGGGGTATCCGGATGCTTTTGACTTCGCAATAGGCAAATAGCCTAAATCGAATGCAATTTACGGCATGGAAATGCTTGGCCTCGTCGCGCTGCCTCATGAAGAGGCGTCACTTAGGAATCTCGATGGAAGTTCTCACGACAGCCGAAATGGCACAGGCGGACCAGCTGACGATCGCCGGCGGCATCTCCGGCTTTGATCTGATGTGCGACGCCGGGCGCGCGGTGGCGGACGCGGCCAGCGATCTGGCGGAAGACGGGCCGATCCTGGTGATTGCCGGGCGCGGCAACAACGGCGGCGACGGTTTTGTCGCGGCGACGGAGTTGGCGGGGCGGGGGCGCGAGGTGTCGGTCATCCTGCTTTGCGACCGCGCTACGCTGAAGGGCGACGCGGCGCTGGCGGCGCAGGCGTGGAAAGGTGAGGTGCTGCCCTGTGATTCCGCCTCGATTGGGACGCCCGCGCTGATCATCGATGCGCTGTTCGGTGCCGGGCTGGATCGGCCGGTGAAGGGCGATCCGCTTGCCATGATCGAGGCGATCAATGCCAGCGGCGTGCCGGTGCTGTCGGTCGATCTGCCGAGCGGCATCAACGGCAACACCGGCGCTGTGATGGGCGCTGCCGTTCGCGCGCTGGAGACGGTCACCTTCTTCCGGCCGAAGCCGGGGCACATGCTGGTGCCCGGCCGCGTCCATTGTGGACAACTGCGCGTGGTCGATATCGGCATCGATGCGGACGTGCTGGCGCAGATCCGTCCGATGGCTTCCGAAAATCTTCCGGATTTCTGGACCGGTTCCTTTCCGGTGCCGCGGATCGACAGCCATAAATTTTCCCACGGCCACGCCGTCGTGGTCTCCGGGGACATCGCCGCCACCGGCGCGGCGCGGCTCGCCGCTCGCGCGGCGTTGCGGGCCGGGGCAGGGCTGGTGACGGTGGCCTCGCCACGCGATGCGCTGGCGGTCAATGCCGGCGCGCTGACTGCCGTGATGGTCCGTCCGGTCGACACGGCAGTCGAGTTCGCCGAACTGATCGGCGGCAAGGTCAACGCCTGCGTGATCGGGCCGGGTGCCGGGGTCGGCGACAAGACCCGCGATTTCGTGCTGGCGCTGCTGGCGGCCGGGCGCCACGCGGTGCTCGATGCTGACGCGCTGACCAGTTTTGCCGATGCGCCCGAGCGGCTGTTCGATGCCATCAAAGCAATGGGCGACGCGCAGCTCGTTCTGACTCCACATGAGGGTGAATTCTCGCGCCTGTTCAGTGACATCAGCGGTGAATCTCCACCTCGTTCGAAGCTTGAGCGGGCGCGGATAGCGGCCGAGCGCTCCGGCGCCGTGGTGCTTTTGAAGGGGCCTGACACGGTGGTGGCGTCGCCCGATGGCCGGGCCACTATCGCCGCCAACGCGCCGCCCTGGCTGGCGACGGCGGGCTCCGGCGACGTGTTGGCAGGCATTATCGGCGGCTTCCTGGCGCAGGGCGTGCCGGCCTTCGAGGCCGCCTGCATCGGGGTCTGGATGCATGGCGAGGCCGGCAGCGAGGCCGGGCCGGGGCTGATCGCCGAGGACTTGTCAGAGGTGCTGCCGGCGGTATTCCGGCGGCTCTACGACCGCTTTGAGTTCCAGTACTGAACGGGGGCTATTCCACCGAGTACCAGCGCAGCAGCCGCGGCGCGGCCCAGTCGGTGGCCATCGCCTCCATCAGCCAGCGCCCGGCATATTCGGCGGCGAAGGCGATGCGCTGGGTTTGCCCGGCGTCGATCGCCAGCGTATCGAGCCAGAACGGCTTCCAGCCGTCGTCGAGCCGGTCGAGCAGCCGGAAATGGTGACCGTGCAGATGGAATATGCTCGGGATCGCCGCGCGATTGGTCAGTGCCAGCACCACGGTACGGCCCGCCTTGGCGCGGAAGGTTGGCGCGGAGGCGGCTGCAAAATCGGCGGGCTTGATCCAGTCCGGCTGGGATGCGGCCGGTGCACCTAGCGCCAGATCGACCCGCAGCGCAGTTTTGAGATCGAGCTGCGCCGGCAGGCCGTTCGACGGCAATGGCGCGGCGCTCGGGAGCGGCTTGTCCCGGATCGGGGCATCGGCCGACACAACCAGTCTCGCAATCGGACGAGGCTCCTTGCCGTCGTGCAGCAGGATGTTCGAGGTCGAACCCGCGGGTCGGACCGCGTCGATGAAGACGTCGATCCGGGTGCCCGGCGCCAGTACCAGCTGGCCGTTGCGGGCCGGGAACGGCTCCGCGGGCTGGCCGTCGATGGCCATCACGCGAACTTCGTGATCCTCGATTTTAAAAGCGATCACATTGCGTTGGCAGCCATTAACGATGCGGAGTCTGAGGCGGTCGTTGGCGCGGACGGTGAGGTCGAGGCTGGCCTTGCCGTTGATCGTGAACAGCGCGGTAGTGTCCTTCGGATCGACGCCGGGCGCGATGGCGCTGCCGTCGGGCCGCAGCCGAGCATCCTCGATCAGCAGCACCTCGTCGCGATCCACGGCGACCGGTTCGGCCTCCTGGACAACCAGCGCCCGCGCCGGCGAGGGCCGCGCCTGGCCGTCGCCGAGCAGGCGGGTGTCGATCAGGGAGGTGCCAGCGTGGCGCAGCAGCAGCCTGAAGGCGTCCTTGCCGCCGGGTGCCAGAGCCGGCCGACCGAGCAGCGGTTCGGCAGATGCCGCACCGTCGACGCCGGACCAGTTCAGGGCGACCGGGACCGGCAGTTGATTCTCCAGCGAGACCTCGATTTCGTCGCCGCGCTTGAAGCGCAGCGGGCCGTCCGGCGCCGATGATGGCAGCAGCCAGGTCGGCGTCTCCGCGCCGGGCCGCAGCGAGGCAGTGCCGGCCCTGGCCTGCAGAGCGAGCACAGGCCGGGTCTGCGCCAGGCCCATGGCGGGCGCCAACGGCGCGAGAATCGTGCCGCCGAGCCCAGCGAGCAGGGTGCGGCGCGTTACCGGAAGGATCGGTCTGGTCATAAGCGATCCCGACCATTTTCCGGCCGGTATGTCCAGCAATCGCCTGATTGCCCCGTCAGGCTTGCAAAAACCATTTTTTTGATGCGAACCATCATCCCCATGTTATAAGCCCGCCGCTCGCGGCATCGCGGCCGGACGGTGTTTCTCGCGGGCGTGGCGGAATTGGTAGACGCAGCGGCTTTAGGTGCCGCCGACGCAAGTTGTGGGGGTTCGAGTCCCTCCGCCCGCACCAGGCGCTCAAAGCGTTTGAGCATGAGTTTTCCGGGCACGTTTCCGCAAGGTCAGTCCTTGAGAAATGGGTCCGCCACGACCGACGAAAGGCTTAGGCCCGATGTCGCACAGATTTTACAACGTCCGAGCCCTTGAGCCGGACCAGCGGGAAGAAGATTGACGCCATGCAGGTGAATGAAACCGTCTCCGACGGACTGAAGCGCGAGTTCCAGGTCAACGTTCCGGCCGCCGACATCGAAGCCAAGGTCGATGCGCGCCTCGACGACATGAAGGGCAAGGTCAAGCTCAACGGCTTCCGCCCGGGCAAGGTCCCCGTTGGCCATCTGAAGCGCCTGTACGGCCGCTCGGTCGCCGCCGAGACCGTCGAGGAGCTGATCCGCGACACCAATTCGCAGATCTTCACCGAGCGCGGCTTTCGCCTCGCCACCGAGCCCAAGGTGACGATGCCGACCGAGCAGAAGGAAGTCGAAGACATCCTCTCCGGCAAGTCCGACCTGAATTACACCGTGGCGATCGAGGTCGTGCCCGCGATCCAGCTCGCTGACTTCAAGAGCTTCACCGTCGAGAAGCCGGTCGCCGACGTCTCGGATTCGGATGTCGATGAGGCCATCAAGCGCGTTGCCGACCAGAACCGTTCGTTCACGGCGAAGGCCGAGGGCGCCAAGGCGGAATCCGGCGACCGTGTCACCGTCGGCTTCAAGGGCACCATCGACGGCACCCCGTTCGATGGCGGCACCGGCGAGGACATCCAGGTCCTGATCGGCTCCAACACCTTCATCCCGGGCTTCGAGGAACAGTTGATCGGCATTGGCGCCGGCGAGACCCGCACCCTCAAGGTGTCGTTCCCGACCAACTACGCCAGCGAAACCCTGGCCGGCAAGCCGGCCGAGTTCGAGACCACCGCGACCCTGATCGAATCGCCGGTGGAC
>JAQGKA010000192.1 GCA_028290355.1 Tardiphaga sp.
ACGAAGATCGAGGTGACGTTGATCTCCTCATGCAAGGTGCGCAGCCACTGCCGCAGTTCCTTGCGGACCTTGGCATCGAGTGCGCCGAACGGCTCGTCGAGCAGCAGGATGCGCGGCTCGATCGCCAGCGCACGGGCCAGCGCGATGCGCTGCCGCTGGCCGCCGGACAGCTGGCTCGGATAGCGGCTGGCAAGCCAGTCGAGCTGCACGAGATCGAGCAGCTCCTTGACGCGGGCGCGGATGGCGGCCTCGTCCTTGCGGACCGCACGCGGCTGCACGCGCAGGCCGAAGGCGACGTTCTCGAATACCGTCATGTGGCGGAACAAAGCATAGTGCTGGAATACGAAGCCGACATGGCGTTCGCCGGCGCCGCGTGCCAGTGCGTTCTCGCCATCAAACGAAACCTCGCCGGAGTCCGGCCAATCGAGCCCGGCGATGATCCGCAGCAGCGTGGTCTTGCCGGACCCGGAGGGGCCGAGCAGCGCCACCAGCTCGCCATGGGCGACCTTCAGATCGACGTCGTCGAGCGCGGCAAAGGCCCCGAATTTCTTGACAATATTTCTGACTTCAATCGCCACGCGCAGGTTGTCCTTCGTCCAGATGCCGTTCCAGGATCGTCTTCGCCACCAGCGTGATCAAGGCCAGCATGGCCAGCAGAGAGGCGATCGCGAAGGACGACACGAATTGATATTCATTGTAGAGGATTTCCACCAACAGCGGCATGGTGTTGGTCTCGCCGCGGATATGGCCTGACACTACCGACACCGCGCCGAATTCGCCCATCGCCCGCGCGTTGCACAGCAGCACGCCATATAACACGCCCCATTTGATATTGGGCAAAGTGACGCGGAAGAACGTCTGCAGCCCGGAGGCGCCGAGCGAGATCGCCGCCTCCTCCTCCATCGTGCCTTGCTCCTGCATCAGCGGAATCAGGGCGCGGGCAACGAAGGGAAACGTCACGAAGGTGGTCGCCAGCGCGATGCCCGGCACTGCGAACAGGATCGGGATGTTGTGGCTCTGCACCCACGGCCCGAAAAACCCCTGGGCGCCGAACAACAGCACGAACACCAGGCCCGAGATCACCGGGCTTACCGAAAACGGCAGGTCGATCAGCGAGATCAGCGCCGTCTTGCCACGGAATTCGAATTTGGCAATCGCCCAGGCGGCCATCAGGCCGAAGACGAGATTGATGCTGATCGAAATCGCCGCGACCACTAATGTCAGCCGGATCGCGGACAGAGCTTCCGGATCGGCCAAGGCTCCCAGGTAGGCGCCGAGACCTCTGGAGAACGCCTGGGTAAATACCAACGCCAGCGGCAATACGACGAAAATGGTCAGAAAGATGATCGCGAGCGAAATGACGATCCACCGGATCCAGCGGGGCTCGGAGCGCGCATCGTCGCGCGCGGTCTGCCATTCGAGAGAGCGTTGCGTCATTGCCATCGCGCTCAATGGGTCGGGATGCGGATCTGCGCCCAGCGCTGGATCCGGTTGACCGCGAAGATGATCAGGAAAGATGCCAGCAACATGACGACGGCGATGGCAGTGGCATCGGCATAGCGGTACTCCGACAGCCGGATCACGATCAGCAACGGCGCAATTTCCGAGATGTTGGGCAAGTTGCCGGCGATGAAGATCACCGAGCCGTATTCGCCGACCGCGCGGGCGAAGGCCAGCGCAAAGCCAGTCAGCATCGCCGGAATCAGGCTCGGCAAGATGACGCGGAACACGGTGTGCCAGCGATTGGCGCCGAGGCTGGCGGCGGCTTCCTCGATCTCGGTATCGAGATCGATCAGCACCGGCTGCACCGTGCGCACTACGAAGGGAATGCCGATGAAGACCATGGCGACGAAGATACCGATCGGCGTGAACGCCACCTTGATGCCGAGCTCGGCGAGCGGCGCACCGAGCCAGCCTTTTTGAGCGAACAAAGAGGTCAGCGCGACGCCGGCCACCGCGGTCGGCAGCGCGAAGGGAATATCGACGATGGCATCGAACAACCGCCGGCCGGGAAAGCGATACCGCACCAGCGCCCAGACGATGATCATGCCCATCACGAGATTGACGATCGCCGCCAGGAAGGCGAGGCCGAAAGATATCTTCAAGGCGTTCAGAGTTCGGCGGCTGGTGACGATGTCCCAGAACTGATCGAAACTGAGTTCAAACGTCTTGAGAAACAGCCCGGCAAGCGGAATCAGCACGATGACCGAGAGCCACGTCAGCGTCAGGCCCATGGTAAGACCGAACCCCGGCAGCGTACTTCGTCGTCCAGTCCCTCCGCTCACCCTGCCCCCTGCTTCCCCGTGCTTCGATCAGTTCTTGTAGATCTGGTCGAACACGCCGCCTTCGCTGAAGTGCGTCTTCTGCGCCTTGGTCCAGCCGCCGAACACGTCGTCGATCGTGAACAATTCCACCTTCGCGAACGACTTCTCGTATTCCTTGGCGATCTCCGGATCGCGCGGACGGTAGGAATTGCGTGCGGCAATTTCCTGACCTTCCTTGGTATACCAATATTTCAGATAGGCTTCCGCGGCTGCACGGGTGCCCTTCTTGTCGGCGACGGCATCGACCACCGCCACCGGCGGCTCGGCGAGGATCGACAGCGGCGGCGAAACGATCTCGAACTTGTCTTTACCAAATTCCTTCTGCGCGAGGAACGCTTCATTTTCCCACGCCAGCAAGACGTCGCCGACACCGCGTTCGACAAAGGTCACGGTGGAGCCGCGGGCGCCAGTGTCGAGCACCGGCACGTTCTGGTAGAGATCGCCGACAAATTTCTTCGCCTTGTCCTCGGAGCCGTACTTCTTGAGGGCAAATCCCCAGGCTGCGAGGTAATTCCAGCGCGCGCCGCCCGACGTCTTCGGATTCGGCGTCACCACGCTGACGCCGGACTTGAGCAGGTCATCCCAGTCCTTGATGCCCTTGGGATTGCCCTTACGGACCAGGAACACGATGGTCGAGGTATAGGGCGAGGCATTCAGCGGCAGCCGCTGCTGCCAATCCGCGGCGAGCAGTTTTTTGCCGGCGATGGCGTCGATGTCATAGGCCAGCGCCAGCGTCACCACATCGGCCTGCAGGCCGTCGATCACGGCGCGGGCCTGCGAGCCGGAGCCGCCATGGGACTGCTTGATCTCGATGCTCTTGCCGGTGTCCTTCTGATAGGCGGCGGCAAAGGCCTTGTTGAAATCCACATAGAGCTCGCGCGTCGGGTCATAGGAGACGTTGAGCAGCGAGACATCGGCGGCGAAAGCGGAGCCTGCCCAGAGCAGGCCCGCGAGAACGGGAATGATGCGACGGATCATGGTGATCTCCATCCGGCAAGACGACAGAAGCGTCATCAGGCGAGGCGCACAAACTCTTGAAGAAGGGACTCGAAGTCAACGAAACCACATTTCAATGTTCGCTTCGTGACGGCAGCAATATCCTATGAAGTCGGTGTCGTATGGATGCCGCATTCCGTCTTGGCCTTGCCGCGCCAGCGGCCGGCGCGCTGGTCTTCATCCGGCGCAGTGCGGCTGGTGCAGGGCATACAGCCCACCGACAGGAAGCCGGACGCCGCGAGCGGATGCGGTGGCAACTGTGCCGAGGCGTAAATCAGTTCGATGTCTTCGCGCGAGACATTGGCGAACGGATTGAATTTGAGTCGCGTGCCATCGGCCTCGACCACCGGGATCGCTGCGCGGGCGCCGCCCTGAAACCGCTTGCG
>JAQGKA010000195.1 GCA_028290355.1 Tardiphaga sp.
CATCTCGCGCGAATCGTGATTACCGGGAATGCCGATGAAAGGAATCTGCAGCGGCGCCAGCAGCCGCTTGAGGTGGTCGTATTCCTCCGGTGTCGGGGTGTCCGCGAGATCGCCGGAGATCACCACGAGATCGGGACGCGGCAGCAATTCATTCAGCGCGGCGACGCAGCGCTCCAGCGCTTCTGCGGTATCGACCTTGCCGTAGGCCAACTGGCCGGGCGCCTTGATATGCAGATCGGAAATCTGCGCAATCAGTAGGGGTTTCGACGACATCAGTCTTCCTTCGGCAGCAGGCGAACGGCTTCCGGCGCAACCGACAGACCGACGCGCTCGCCGGCCCCGACGGCGATCGTATTCGGCGCATCCACGGCCAAGGGCTTGTCGGAGGCTCCGGTGACGACGATGCGCTGCTTGTCGCCGATGAAACTGACACTTTCAATGGTGCCGGTGAGCGAGGCGTCGCCCTCCCCGACGATCCGGATCGTCTCAGGCCGGATCATCGCGACGGCTGCCGCGACATCGGTCGCCGCACTTAGCGCCAGCCGGCCGCCGGGCAGCAGCAGCAGTCCGCCGGACACTGCGCCCTCGACGATATTCGCCGCCCCGACGAACTCCGCGACAAACCGGCTCTGCGGCGCGAAATAGACTTCGCGCGGCGTGCCGATCTGCGCGATGGCGCCCTTGCGCATCACCACGATGCGGTCGCCGAGCTCCATCGCCTCGGCCTGGTCGTGGGTCACATAGATCGCGGTGATCCCCAGCGAGCGCAGCAGGCGGTTGAGTTCGCCGCGCAGCCGGTCGCGCAATGAGGCGTCAAGCGCCGTCAAGGGTTCGTCGAGCAATAGAACCCGCGGACGGATAGCGACGGCGCGGGCCAAGGCGACGCGCTGGCGCTGGCCGCCGGACAGCTGGTCGATGCGGCGGTCTTCGAGCCCACCGATATTGGTCAGCGCCACCATCTCGGCGATGCGCGCCGCGCGCGCCTTGGCGTCGACGCCGCGGATCTTGAGGCCATAGCCGATATTGTCGGCCACGCTCATGTTGGGAAACAGCGCGTAAGACTGGAACACCATGCCGACATTGCGCTGCTCGATCGGCACCGACGTCATGTCGGCGTCGTCGAACAGCACGCGGCCGCCGATGTCGGGCTGCTCAAGGCCAGCGATGATGCGCAGCATCGTGGTCTTGCCGCAGCCAGACGGGCCGAGCAGCACCAGCGTTTCGCCGCTGATGATATCGAGGTTGGCCGGCGCCAGCGCCTGGGTGCCATCCGCAAAGGTCTTGCCGCAGCGCTCGATATGCACCGATGCGCCGTGTCCCGCGATTGCAGTCATTTCTTCTGGCCCTCGTCGGCAAATATCTGCATCGCCACCAGAAGCGGGACAATCATGATAAAGAAAATCAGGGTGTAGGCGGAAGCCACTTCGAGCCGCATCGAGGCGTAGGCATCGGCGAGTCCGACCGGCAGCGTCTTGGTCAGCGGCGTGTGCAGCATCCACGTCAGATTGAACTCGCCGAGCGACAGCGTCACCACCATCAGCGCGCCAGCGAGAATGCCGGGCATCGCATTAGGCACGATCACGTCGCAAAACCGTCGCCACGGCGAGGCGCCGAGCGAGGCCGCGCCTTCGTCCAGCGTCTTGATGTCGATGGTCGCAAACACCGCCATCACCGAGCGCACCATGAACGGCATGGTGAAGACGACGTGGCCGGTGAGAATGAATATCCACGAACGGCGAAAGCTGCCGAAGCCGCCATAGGTCAGCAGCAGTGCCAATGCGATGGCCAAGCCAGGGATCGCGAGCGGCAGCGTGATGATTTCCTCGACGACGCGCGACAGTTTTCCGCCGCGCACATGCAGCGCATAGGCTGCGGGAACGCCGACGATGAGCGTCACCGCCAGCGTCGCAAACGCGATCACGAAGGACAGCAGTATCTCGCCGGCATAGAGATCCCATACCTGCATCACCCATTGCAGCGTGACACCGGACTGGATGCCGCGGAAATAATTCACGGTGACGCCGGCCGAAATCGACAGCACCACAGGCACCACCAGAAATGCGGCGACAAGCAGTGTGAAGCCGAGCTGGCTGGCGAAGATCAGGCGATCACGCATGGTGCTATCCGGCCGCCGCGACGGTGCCGCCGCTGAACGAACGCGCCAGCGCCAGGATTGCCCAGGCGATCACGCCCAGCCCGATCGACAGCGCCGCCGAGATCGAGAAATTCGCGGCCAAGGTGAACTCGGTATAGATCAGCATCGGCAGTACATCGATGTTGGTGGCCAGCGTGAACGCCGTGCCGAATGCGCCCATCGCAGTGGCAAAGGCAATCGCGCCGGACGCCACGAAGGCCGGTCCCAGCGCCGGCAGCACGACGTCGCGCTGCACTGCCCAGGGGCTGGCGCCGAGCGAGCGCGCCGCCTCCTCCAGCCCGACGTCGAGCTTCTGCACCGCGGCCATGATGGTGAGGATCACGCGCGGGATCGAGAAATAGAGATAACCGAGGAACAGCCCGAAGATCGAATAGGCGAACACGATTTTCTCGCCGGTCAGCGTGTTCGAGATCGCGCCGATCAGCCCCTGCCGCCCCGCGAGCAGGATGATCAGGAAGCCGACCACGACGCCGGGAAACGCCAGCGGAAAGGTCAGCATCGCGATCAGCACGGCGCGGCCGGGAAAGCGATGGCGCTGCAGGAACAGGCCGGCGATGGTGGCGATGACCAGCGTCGCGATGGTGGTCGCCGCCGCCAGCACCACGGTGTTGATCAACGTCGCGCGGTAGCGCGGCTCGGTGAGGATGGCGAGATAGGCGCTGACGCCGCGTGGGCCGCTAGTGCCGACCACGACCAGTTGCGCCATCGGCAGCAGGAAGAAGGCGGCCGTCACTACCGCGAGCGGCAGCAGGCAGATCCAGATAAAGGTTCTATGCGACATGGTGAAAAGGCGCCCTCAACCGAGGGCGCCATTCTGCATCAACGGACTTCGGCGAGATAGCGGTCGGTGAAGCCTTTCTGCACCAACTCCATCTTGCCCCAGTCCACGCTCTTGGCGCGGGCATAGTCGCTGTCCGGCAGGAATTTCGCCTTCACGGCTTCCGGCAGATCGATCTTGCGGGCCGGACGCAGATAGGCGTTGGTCCAGATCGCCTGGCCCTTGTCGGACAACAGATAGTCCATCACCTTCTTGGCCTTGTCCTTGTCCGGCGCGTTCTTCACGAGACCGACGACATAGGGAAACACCACCGAGCCTTCGCAGGGGATCACGAATTCGAAATTGCCCTTCTCCGAATACTTAGCGCGATAGGCATTGAAGTCGTAGTCGAGCAGGATCGGCATTTCGCCGGATACCACGCGGGCATAGGACGTCTGCTTCGGAACGATCGGATCGTTCTTCTTCAGATCCTTGAAGAATTTCAGACCGGGCTCGAAATTCTCCGCCGAGCCGCCGAGCGCCAGATTGACTGCGACGGCGCCGACATAACCGACCGCCGCCGAGGACGGATCGAGATAGCCGACCATGCCCTTGTAAGCGGGCTTCAACAGATCCATCCAGCACTTCGGCACCGGCGCGCCTGATAGCGCATCCTTGTTGACGAAGAAGCCCAACGTGCCGGAATGGATCGTGGTCCAGTAGCCGTCGGGATCCTTGAGGCCGGCATCGACCTGGTCCCATCCAGCGGGCTTGTAAGGCTCCAGCGCGTCCTGGGCTTTCGCCTTCA
>JAQGKA010000201.1 GCA_028290355.1 Tardiphaga sp.
CGGAGCGCCTTCGTCCCGTGGGCGTTTTCCGGTTGCTGGAAACGCCCCGGTGACTCGGGCATGATGATTCAAAATAGAGACGATAAGTTACGGAAAGGCAAACAGACATGCTGAAAAAGCGTCAACACAATCCCAGCGAAGTTGCTGAAATCGTTGCGATTCAGGCTCTTTCCTTCGTCGCCGGCGAGCCCGAGCGGCTGGGCTTGTTCCTGTCCGAGAGCGGAATCGGCCCGGAAACGCTGCGCTCCGCCGCCAAGGATCCGCAATTTCTGGTGAGCATACTGGATTTCGTGCTGCGCGATGACGAGACCGTGAAGGCTTTTTCGGCCTCGTCGCAGCTACATCCCACCACCATCGCAGCGGCGCGCCAGGCGCTCGGCGATCCCCATCGGGAGCGCGACATCCCGTGACGCCCTCCCCGCCAGAGCTTAGCGGACCGCGCTGCTTCTGCCGGGATTGCCTTGCCGACCACGAGCTGACCACCAGGCGCTGCAGCGCCTGCGGCTCGCCGCGCCTCGTGCGGCACCATGCGCTGCCGTCGCTGACCCTGGCGCATATCGACTGCGACGCGTTCTACGCCACCGTGGAGAAGCGCGACAATCCGGAACTGGCCGACCGGCCGGTGATCATCGGCGGCGGCAAGCGCGGCGTGGTCTCGGCAGCCTGCTACATCGCCCGCACCTATGGCGTACGTTCGGCGATGCCGATGTTCAAGGCGCTGGAACTGTGTCCCTCCGCCGCGGTGGTGCGGCCGGACATGGCGAAGTATGTCCGCGTCGGCCGCGAGGTCCGCCACGCTATGCAAGCGCTGACGCCTTTGGTGGAGCCGCTCTCGATTGACGAGGCGTTCCTCGATCTGTCAGGCACCCAGCGCGTCCACGGCATGATCCCGGCAAAAGTCCTGGCCAAATTCGCCAGCGAGATCGAGCGCAACGTCGGCATCACCGTGTCGGTCGGTCTCTCCGTGAACAAGTTTCTCGCCAAGATCGCTTCCGATCTCGACAAGCCGCGCGGTTTTGCGACCATCGACCAGGAGGAAGCCCGCGCGATGCTCGCCGAGCGTCCGGTGGGATTCATCTTCGGCGTCGGCCCGGCCACGGCAGAACGATTGTCGCAACGCGGATTTCGCAAGATCGGCGATCTGCAGAAGGCCGACGAGATCGATCTGATGAAACAGTTCGGGGGTGAAGGCCGCAGGCTTTGGCGGCTGGCGCGCGGCATCGACGATCGCAATGTGGTCGCCGATCGTGGCGCCAAGACGATCTCGAACGAAACCACGTTCAACGACGACATCCGCGATTTTGCGACGCTTGAAAAGATCCTTTGGCGGTTGTCGGAAAAGGTCTCGTCGCGCCTGAAGGGCGGCGAACTCGCGGGCACGACAGTGACACTGAAACTGAAGACCGCGGATTTCCGCCAGCGCACCCGCTCGCAATCGATTCACGCACCGACACAACTGGCGGCGAAGATCTTCAGCATCAGCCGCGAGATGCTCGCCAAGGAAATCGACGGCACCGCGTTTCGGCTGATCGGCACCGGCGTCAGCGCGCTGAAGCCCGGCTCGGAGGGCGGCGACACCGACATGATCGACCGCCGCTCGGCGCATGCCGAACGCGCCATGGATGACCTCAGAAAGAAGTTCGGCAGCGCCGCCGTGATCCGCGGCATCGCCTATGATGGGCCGGAGAAGCCGAGGGAGTGATGCGAGGAATCGCATGCTTCGGCGCGACAAACACCGTGTTTGCGAGATGCGTCGCCCTCTCCGCGTCATGCCCGGCCTTGGGCCGGGTGTCCACGAAGGCGGCACTGAAGACGTGGATGGCCGGGACAAGCCCGGCCATGACGTTGAAACTCAGTGCATCACAACAACGCCATCACGCGCGACTTCCAGAACGCGCAGCGTTCGCTCACTTGCAGGGCTTGGAGTCCTTGACGTTGAACTTGCCCATCGTCCCGGCAATCACAAAATCATTGTAGTCGAGCACCAGCGAGCGCGAGACGCCGTTCTCGTAGAGTTCGAACGACATCGCATAGACCGGGGTCTGCTCGCCGCTGTTGGGCTTGGCGGACTGGTCGTAATAGCTGACCGTGACCGGCCAGCGCGTCAGCGACTTCATCGCATTGCTGTCGGTGGACGGATCGGGCTCGGCGATCTTGCGGTCGCCGGGGATCGGCTGCCCGATCACGGTGAGCGTGTTGTAGACCTTCTCGCCGGTATCGGAGCCGTCATAGACGCTGAGTTCGAGCACGGATTTCCCTGCACGCGCGGCATCGATGATGCGGTGGATCTGCTCGGTGGGAAACACGGTCGAGCCCGCAAGCGTGAACGTCTTCACCACCGGCTGCTTCAGTTTCACGGTGACATGATCGCCGTCGCGCTCGGCAATGCCGTCGATGGCGCTGGCGTCGCCGTCGTTCATGCGGGTGTCGATCTTGAAGCGATAGCTTTTGCCGGCGCCGTCTTCCCAGCTGGTGGAGCGCAGGTCGCTCAGCGTGTTCTTGCCCTCGCCGCTGTCGAGTTCGGACACCTGGCGGAAGTCCGAGGTATAGCCCTCGCAGGCACTCCCGGTAAAATTATAGAGGATGCGGCCGTTGGCGCTGTTGATGGTGGCGTTGCCGCGCGACTTCAGCAGCTTCAGTTCGTACAGTGCCTGATGCGCCATGAACGACGCATTCGCCGCGGCATGGGCCAGGCCGGGGGCAACCGCGGCAGCCAATGTCAGCGCCAGTGCGCCGGCCTGCAGACGCGAAATGGGACATGTGCGACGCATGACGTCTCCTCGATGCTAGAATCCCAACATAAAGAGCGCCCTATTGCGCCGCAACTGGGGCTGGTTCATGGAAAATGCAAATTCAGTGTCGAAATGCCATATTTTTCGGCTAGTTAAGGCTGGCGAAACCCAACAGAACAGCAACAGATGCATTCCCACTCGATCGAGAGCTGGACCCACGACCATGTTTTCCTCGGCAGCGGGCACGCCCGCAACGAGCGGCGAACCTGGTTGGTAGTCTGGCTGACCATCGCCATGATGATCGCGGAGATCACGGGCGGGACTCTGTTCGGCTCGATGGCCCTGCTTGCCGACGGCTGGCACATGTCGACCCATGCCGCCGCGATCGGAGTCGCGGCACTCGCCTACCGCTACGCCCGCCGCCACATGCACGATCCGCGCTTCGCATTCGGCACCGGCAAACTCGGCGAACTCGCGGGCTTCACCAGTGCTGTTGTGCTGGCGATGATCGCGATCGCAATCGGCTATGAAAGCCTGATCCGTCTCGGGCATCCGCAGCCGATCGCCTATGGCGAGGCGATCAGCATCGCGGCGCTGGGCCTCGTCGTCAATCTCGTCTGCGCGTGGCTGCTGCGGGACGACCACAGCCACCATCATCACTCTCATGCCCACGACGACGACCATGCACACCACGATCATGGGCATGGTCACGAGCACCATCGCGACAACAATCTGCGCGCGGCCTATGTGCATGTGATGGCCGATGCGGCCACATCGGTACTGGCGATCGGCGGCTTGCTGCTGGCACGGACGTTCGGCTGGGTGTGGATCGACGCCGTCGTCGGCATCATCGGCGCCTGCGTCATCGCGAGCTGGGCCTACGGCTTGATGCGGGATTCAGGCGCCATTCTCATCGATGTGGTTCCGGACCGATCGCGCAGGCGATCCGGCAGCGGCTGGAGGTCGAAGGCGACCGGATCTGCGACTTGCATCTGTGGCAGATCGGACCCGGCCACCAATCCGCGATCATTTCCGTCGTCACGGACCAGCCAAGGCCGCCGGCGTTCTACAAGGCGCGACTCGCAGGAATAAAAAGCCTCAGCCACGTCACCATCGAGGTCGATCCGTATCCGCACCCGCACGATGAGTGCGAACAAGCGGCCTAGCCAGGTTCATCGAACAACGTCGTCTGATCGTCACTTGCATGTCCGGGCACGATGGGTGAAACAGGCCCGGCCTGAATGCCTTACTCGGAATAGTTCGGGCGCAACATTCAATCAACGGGGATTATGATGGCAGGAACGGTCGAGCAAAAACTTGCGGCAATGGGCATCACCATTCACGAGCCCATCAGCCCGGTGGCGAACTACGTCGGCTTCGTGCGCACCGGCAACCTGCTGTTCGTATCCGGCCAGATCTGCGTCGCGCCGGATGGCCAGTTGCTCGCCAAGGGCAAGCTCGGCGCCGGCGTCACCATCGAGCAGGGCAGTGCCGCTGCGCGTGGCTGCGCCATCAACCTGCTGGCCCAGGTCAAGGCCGCGCTCGGCGATCTCGACAAGGTCGTGCGTGTCGTCCGCCTCGGCGGCTTCGTCAATTCGACGCCGGATTTCATCGACGCGCCGAAGGTCATCAACGGCGCGTCGGACCTGATGGTCGCCGCCTTCGGCGACAAGGGCCGGCACGCCCGCGCCGCTGTCGGCGTCGCTTCCCTGCCCGCCGATTGCGCCGTCGAGGTCGATGGCCTGTTCGAGGTCGCTTAACACGGGAGATAGGCGATGCGCGCACCTGACTGGCTCACCGCCCGGCCGGTCGCGCATCGTGGCCTGCACGATCGCGCTCGCGGCATCGTCGAGAACATGCCGGGTGCGATCCATGCCGCCATCGCCGGCAATTTCAGCATCGAGGTCGACCTGCAGCTGACCGCCGACGGCGAGGCGATGGTGCATCACGACGACGAGTTGGGCCGGTTGACCAATGGTTCCGGCGCGCTGCTCGGCAAGACCGCTGCGGAGCTGAAACAGGTCACCTTCAAGGACACGTCCGAAAAGATGATGTCGCTCAGCGACCTCTGCGCGCTGGTCGGCGGCCGCGTCGCCTTGGTGCTGGAAGTGAAGAGCCACTTTGACGGCGACCGCAAACTCGTTGCCCGCGCTGTCGAAATTCTGAAAGCCTATCGCGGCCCGGTGGCGGCGATGTCGTTCGATCCCGATCAAGTGCTGGCCTTGCGGCAGATGATGCCGGAGCTGCCGCGCGGTATCATCGCCCAGCGCAGCTACAACGACGGCGAGTGGCTGACGCTGACCCCGGCACAGCGCCGCGGCATGCTGCAACTCCGCCACGGCTTTCGCACCCAGCCGCATTTCGTCGCCTACTGGGTCAACCAGCTGCCGGCGCCGGCGCCGTGGATCGCACGCCGCATCTTTGGCTGCCCGCTGCTGACCTGGACCGTGCGCACGCCGGAGCAGCGCGCCACCGCCGCCGCCCATGCCGACCAGATGATCTTCGAAGGTTTCCGGCCGGAGGGCTGACCCTTGAAGTCATCAGCGCAATGCACAATGTTAGGGACGGTCACCGCGACGGCTGATCGCAACTGACCGGTTCAAGTGCTTGATGAAATCGTCGGACATAACCCTCGAAGCCGTGTCGTCAGTCAGCCAGATCCCGGCCGCGGACTGGGACGCCTGCGCCACTTCCAAGGCCGATCTCGGCGATCTCAATGCGCT
>JAQGKA010000219.1 GCA_028290355.1 Tardiphaga sp.
AAACAAAACGATCTTAGCGGTGCGCGCTGAGATCGTGGATGGTCGGCGTATCGCCGTTCAGCGGATTGGCCGGGTCTCTGGCGTAGCGCAGCGTCTCGAATCGCATCGCGCGCGCATCCATCATCAGCAATCGTCCGACCAGCCCCTCGCCGAATCCGGTGATCTCGCGAATCGCTTCCAGCGCCATCATCGAGCCGAGCACGCCGGCCAGCGCGCCCATCACGCCGGCTTCCTGGCAGCTCGGCACCGTGCCCGGTGGCGGCGCATCGGGAAACAGGCAGCGATAGGTCGGGTTCAACACGCCGGCGGCGTTTTTCTCGTGGGCGCGGAGCGTGGTCAGCGAGCCGTCGAAGATGCCGAGCGCAGCCGATATCAACGGCTTCCTTGCGAGATAGCAGGCGTCCGACACCAGATAGCGCGTCGCAAAATTGTCGGAGCCGTCGAGCACCAGATCGTAACCCGACAGCAACGCCATCGCATTCGATGCATCGAGGCGCGTGGCATGGCCGACGAATTTGACGTGCGGATTGAGCGCATGAATCTTTGCAGCGGCACTGTCGACCTTGAGCGCGCCGACATCCGGCGTGGCGTGGATGATCTGGCGCTGCAGGTTCGACAGCGAGACCTCATCGTCATCGACCACGCCAAGCGTGCCGATACCGGCGGCGGCAAGATACATCAATGCGGGCGCGCCGAGTCCGCCGGCGCCGACCACCAGCACCTTTGCGACCTGCAGCGCAGCCTGGCCCTGGCCGCCGACCTCGCGCAGCACGATATGGCGAGCGTAGCGTTCGAGTTCATCGGGGCTCAGCATCGCGTCATTCAGTCCCTTTGTTGCGTCTCGCCGCCGTCATGATCCTTGAACCATCGCCCGGCTGTCACCGACCCAGCAGATGTGCTTCATTGCGGCCACGTCAATGGACATCCACCTGAACTCAAGACCTGCAAGATTGGGACATGTCATGAGATCGATGCTGACGGCAACATTGATGATCGTGGCGGCCTCCTCCGCGCAGGCGCAGATGACGCCGCCGGTCGCGGCCGGCAAGCCCAAACCGGTCACCACGATCCCGATCCGCCCGGCGTTGCAGACCCCCGCCGACACCGCCAATGCCATGGCGCAGGCCGAGCGGCTGGCGATCCAGTCGGATCTGGCCTGGGCCGGGCAATATAACGGCGCCATCAATGGCGAGGTCAGCGAGCGCATGGTCGCCGCCATCAAGACCTTCCAGAAGGACAATGGCGCGAAACAGACCGGCGTGCTGAATCCGCAGGAGCGCGGCCTGCTCAGTGCCGCAGCCAAAAAGCTGCAGGACAATGTCGGCTGGAAGATGGTCACCGACATGGTCACCGGCGCACGGCTCGGCGTTCCCACCAGACTGGTGCCGCAACAGGCCTCTGACGCCAATGGCAGCAAATGGAGTTCGAGCACCGGCACGATCCAGATCCAGATTTCGCGCCGCAAGGAAGCCGCGCCCTCCACCGCAAAGCTCGCCGAGCAGGAGAGGAAGGAGCCGGGCCGCAAGATCGACTACAGCGTGGTGAAGCCGGATTTCTTCGTGCTGTCGGGCATGCAGGGCCTGAAGAAATTCTACGTCCGCGGCCAGTTCAGGGACTCCGAGGTTCGCATTCTCACCATCCTCTACGACCAGGCCACCGAAGGCACCATGGAGCCGGTGGTGATCGCGATGTCATCCGCGTTCAATGCATTTCCGACGGGCGCGCAGGCGATGGGTCCGCCGCCGCGCAAGAAGGTCGAATATGCCTCCGGCATCGTGGTCAGCGACGACGGCGCCATCGTCACCGACCGCCAGGCGATCGAGGGCTGCATGTCGATCGTCGTCGCCGGCTATGGCAATGCCGACCGCGCCGCCGAAGACAAGGTGCACGACCTCGCACTGCTGCGGATCTATGGTGCGCGCGGCCTGAAGCCGCTGGCGCTGGGCGCAGGCAGCGGGAAACCGAACCTCGATCTGATCGGCATCGCCGATCCGCAAAGCCAGGGCGGCGCTGCCGCCGTCAGCAGCGTGAAAGCCTCGGCGACGCCGGTCGGCAGCGGCAGCGATCTCGCATTGTCGCCGGCGCCGGGACTGGGCTTCTCCGGCGCAGCCGCCATCGATAGCGACGGCAGCTTCGCCGGCCTCGCCCAGCTGAAGCCGGTGGTGGTCGCCGGTCCCGCCAACGGCACGGCCGCAGCCCAGGCGGCGCTGGTGCCGGCAGAGACCGTGCGGACATTCCTGAAAGACAACGGCGTGATTTCAGGTGGCGGCGCACCTGCCGATGCCAAAGCATCGGTCGTGCGCGTGATCTGCGTGCGGAAGTAGTTTGTAGTCGGGATTTACTTGGGCACGCGGCCTTTGATCGCATTCGCCCGCGCGCTGAAGGTGAGCGGCCCCGCGCCGCCAACCTTCAAATTGGCGCGGACGCGGCTCTTGAATTGATCGATCTCCGCGGGCGTCATCGAGGTCAGCGCTGCCGCGACCGACGGGCCCAGCGTTGACGCGCCCCAGTAATCGTCAAAGTCGGTGAAGCTGCGCTGCACCGAAATGGTCCGGCTTTCGATCTCGACGAGCCCTGCTCCGCTCCACAGCTGCTGCATGGCGTCGAGTTTCGATGCGTCGGGGCTGGGTGGCATGCTCGGCTGATGGCCCATCGCCAGCAATTCGGTCAGCAAAGGCTGCAGCGGGAAGCCGCCGCCGGCCATGTCCCATGCGTAGGCCGCGACGAGCCCGCCGGGCGCCGTCACCCGCGCCATCTCGGCGACGCCGCGTGCCGGCTCCGGAACGAAGAAGATCACCAGCGCCATGACCGCCGCATCAAAGGTACGATCGGCGAACGGCAGCGCCATCGCATCGCCCTTGGTGAAGGTCGCCATCTCCGTGCCGGCGCGGGAGCGCGCGTAGGCGAGCTGCGGGTCGGAGGGATCGATGCCTTCGACCCTCGACGGCCTGCAGCGCTCGATGATCGATTGCGTGAACGCGCCGTTGCCGCAGCCGATATCGACCCAGGCGAGATCCGGCCGCGGCGCCAGCCAGTCGAGGAAGACATCGCCAGCGATCCGGCTCCATCCACCCATCATCCGCTCATAGGCGGCACCGTCGTTGAAGCGAATGGAGGCGTCGGTCATCGGATGATCTTTCTGTTGCATCGAGGTCTACCGGACGACGGAACGAATAGCATTCCATCTGTGAAGCCAGAAGTTCAAACGAGACCTCAATCGACAAATGCCGCGTCATCCCCGCCCGAACGCAATTGCGTTCAGGCCGGAGGTGCCGGAGCGAAGCGACGGCCTCGAAGGATGGCCACACGCACTTGTAGCCGCATCCTTCGAGGCTCGCCGCAAGAGCGGCGAGCACCTCAGGATGACGACTCCATATGGCCGCAGCAGCCTACTTGCAACTGTAGCTGCTGGCCTGCGTCGCCGGTCCGCTGCCGTTCCATGTCGTCATTTGCGGATAGACGCAGACGGGATAGCTGACGCTGTTGTCGCGCGACGTCAGCATGATCTCGCCGGGAGCCACGCCCTTCTCCACCCAATCGACCAGTGCGGTGAAGAACTGATCCTGCTCGCGCGTCGGTGTCTGGTTGGCATTCCCCGGCAGCTTCGGCAGCGGCACGGCGTCGTTGCGGCCACCGACCGTGTAGCCCCGGCCCTGCGAGCTGTGTGCCGCGCCCGGGAGCAGGTACATCCGCATGAACTTCTGCATCTCGGCATGGCCGCCCATCGCCGCCACCACGCGCTCGTGATAGTTGATGCTGCCTGCCGGCGGGATCGCGTCGTCCGCCAGCCCGTTATACACGATTACCGTGCGGCCGAGGTCGCGCAGCTTGGCAAGGTCAGTCTTGTCGGTCCCGAGGTTGCCGAACAACACGGGATCCAGGGCGACGAACTTGTTCACGGCATCGGCCAGGCCGCGATAGTCGAGCTCCAGCCACTTGTTCCTGACGTCGGTCGATGTGTTGGTGGTCGGGATGGCCGACGTCGCGCTGGCGTCGGCGGCGTAGCGCACATCCTGCAGCGCCAA
>JAQGKA010000260.1 GCA_028290355.1 Tardiphaga sp.
GGCGGCGCCGGCACGGTGATGAATCACTACACCCGCGCGCAGGGATTCACCGACCTTCCCACCGAAGCTGCCGAGGTCGCGCGCGCCGCCCGCGACGTTGGCGTGCGAGCGGGCTTCGCGGTCTCCATGAAAGATCGCAACCCGCTGATCTACGGTCCGTCCGAGCCGCTACTGGCAGCGCTTCCGCCGGCCGCGCGCCAGGAGATCGAGCAGCGCCTGCTGCGAAAGCCACTTTCGCCGCGCGATTACATAACTCTCGTGGACGAAGTGGCCGCCGCAGCCGATGGCCCGCAGTTCAATGTGCAATACGGACCCAACGGCGTGCAGTGGTGCAGCGACGCGCTGCTGCAGGCCATCGCTGAGGCATCGCAGCACACCGGCCGACGCGTTCACATGCATCTGCTGGAGACCAAATATCAGCGCCAGTGGGCCGACGCCAACTACCCCGGCGGGGTCGTGCGCATGCTGGATGCGATCGGCCTGCTCTCCCCGCGGCTGACACTCGCGCATTGCGTATGGGCCCGGTCGGACGAGCTTGATTTGCTGGCTGAACGCGGTGTCGTCATCTCCGTCAATACCAGCTCGAATCTGCATTTGCATTCCGGCGTGGCGCCGATCGCACAAATGCGCAAGGCCGGCTGCAAGGTCGCGCTCGGAATCGACAGCAAGGCGCTCGATGACGACGACGATTCACTGCGCGAATTGAGGCTGTCCTACCTGCTCCACGCCGGGACCGGATTTAACCTCATCACAACACGGAACGAGGCCCTTCAGACGGCAGTCAACAACGGCCGCTTCGCGGTCACCAATGTCAGCGACAGCGGAGATATCTGCACGGGCGCGCCAGCCGACATGCTGGTGCTCGACTGGGCTATGCTGGATGACGATGCCTTGCGAAGTGACGTCGATCCGATCAACCTGCTATTTTCTCGCGCCACAGTCAGGCAGATTCGCGAACTGATCGTCGGCGGTCAAACCGTCGTCAGGGACCACCGCGTCACCGGCATCGATTTGCCGGAGATCCGCCACGAAGTCCTTGCGCAAATGCGATCCGGCATGGCGTCGAACGGCGCGCTCGCTGCGGCGTTATCGACGCTCGATCGCGCGGTCGAAGGCCATTACCAACTCGCCCCATGTTGCTGAAAGGCGCGCAATGCATCGTGCTCGTTGAAGCTGCCGCCGGTCGGCGCGTCGTTTCCAGAGCGACTTCCATTTCAGCAACGGTCCGCTGACTGCATCCTCCGACAATCCTGGCTACCTGCCACGCGTCAAGCAGCCGCTGCGGTACTTTTCGACTTCGCAGGCTGCTATTTTTAGGAGGGCTTCTTCGCTGCGATGCCCCTCTGCCGCGGCTTCAAGCAGGCAAGAAGCGATGGCAACGTTATTCGTTTGGGTTCGATATCGAGTTGGCAGGGTTTTAATGGCGCCGTCGAGCACCGATTTCATCGTTGCGATTGTTTCGGGATCGTAGGATGCCGGGTTCATGAGCCTTGCCCTCCACCGGAAATTTATAACCACGCTTTCCGGGCGTCGGCCCGGTGGCGGACTTACATGCCGACTTTTCGATTCCGCAACGCGGCGGGAGACCTGCCCGATTCCCCCGCGGAAACCGGACCATGATGATCGCAAGGACAGTCGCACAGCTAAGGATCCGAGCACTGGCCTCGCTACGCAGTCGCCAAACGGTTCGAGATTCAACCCGATCGATGACAATGCGCAGCGGAGGGTTCGCAACCACTTCGCCCTTTTTGTATTCGGAGTTCGACACGCCCGTGTGGTCTCCTAGACCTCCAGCTTGTCCCCGCCCTTCAGATGCAGAATTTCGCGCGCTTCGTCGGGCGTCGCAATTTCAAGGCCGAGGCCTTCGACGATCTTGCGGGCGAGAGTCACCTGCTCGGCGTTAGACGCTGCCATCCGGCCGGGCGCCGCCCACAGCGAATCCTCCAGACCGACGCGGATATTGCCGCCCATAGCCGCCGCCATCGCAGCGATCGGCAGCTGATTGCGACCGGCACCCAGCACTGACCAGACGAATTTGTCGCCGAACAGCCGGTCGGCCGTGCGCTTCATGTGCAGCACATCTTCGGGGTGCGCGCCGGTGCCCCCTTGCAGGCCGAACACCGTCTGTACGAACAACGGCGGCTTCACCAGCCCCTGCTCGAGGAAGTAATTCAGATTGTAGAGATGCGCAGTATCGTAGCACTCGAACTCAAAACGCGTACCGGTCTCCGATAGCGTCTTCAGCACATACTCGATATCCTGGAAGGTATTGCGGAACACGATGTCCTTGTTCTGCAGATGCTTGAGCTCCCATTCGTGTTCGAATTTCTTGAAGCGGTTGAGCATCCCGAAAAAGGCGAAGTTCATGGAGCCCATGTTGAGCGAGGCAACCTCCGGCTTGTAGACCGCGGCCGGGCGCACGCGCTCGTCCACCGTCATGGTCGGCGCACCGCCGGTGGTGAGGTTGATGACGCAGTTCGAGCGCTGCTTGATGATTTTCAGGAACGGGGCGAACGCCTCGGGGCTCTGGTCGGGCTGGCCGGTTTTCGGATTGCGCGCGTGCAGATGGACGATGGCAGCGCCAGCTTCGGCGGCATCGACGGCGGCATCGGCGATTTCCTGCGGCGTGACTGGCAGCGCCTTCGACATCGACGGCGTGTGGATGGCGCCGGTAACGGCGCAGGTGATGATGACTTTGCGGCTCATGCTGTGCTCTCTTTCTTGCTTGCGGTTCGATATTCGTCAGGATTTTTCGACGTGACTAGTTTTGTGCGCGGCGAGCGCAGCCAGTCGTTCGTTGCGCTGGATCGTCCGCTTTGCGATGCGCTCGGGCGTCGGCTGATGCGGCCATGCCGCGATCACGCGATCCACATTCGGGCTTTGATAGACTTCGGGGCCGGCGGCCGCGGCCGCCAGTTCCTTGTAGAATCCCGTGTAGCGCGCGCAGTAATCCGGAATGCCGCCGGGCGCATTGAGTTCGATGGTCTCGAACGGACCGAGGAACGACCAGCGCAGCCCGAGCCCGTCCTTCACGGTGTGATCGAGATCCTCCGCCGAAACAAAACCTTCGCCGACCAGCCTGAAGGCTTCGGCCAGCAACGCGCCCTGCAGGCGATTGAGGATGAAACCGTTGATCTCCTTGTTCACGGTCACCGGCACCTGCCCGATTTCGCGATAGATGTTGCGCGCGCGTTCAATGGCTTCGGCCGAAGTCCACGGCGCGCCGCACAGTTCGACCAAAGGCACCAGATGCGGTGGATTGACGGGATGGCCGACCAGACAGCGCGCCCGGCCCGGCAGATTTTGCGTAAAGCGCGATGCGACGATCGCGGAGGTCGAGGACACCAATAGCGCGTTAGGCGGAGCCAGCCTGTCGAGTTCAGCAAAGATCGCGATCTTCTGCTCGACGTTCTCCGGGCCATTTTCCTGAACGAAGGTGACGTTCTTTACTGCGTCGGCGAGATCAGTCGCAATCGAGACTCGCGCCGCCGCGCCATCCGGATCAGAGGCGAGGCCGTGGCGCGCCAGCGCGCGTAGTTCATCGCGGATCAGGCCGGGCGCCGCTGCCAAGGTCGGGGTGTGCGGATCGGTGAGCCGCACATTCCAACCGGCGCGTGCGAAGATCGCGGCCCAGGCCCGGCCAATCAGACCTGCGCCGACGATGGCGACGTTGCGTTCGGTGCTTGTCATTTTCTTTTCTCAAGCCTCTTTCATAACCAAAGCACCTTGCGGCGCAGATCGAGATCATGCCGCAACGCGCTAGACGGTCCCTGGTGAATCACCCTGCCCCGTTCCAATGCCACGGTGGTGTCGGATAAAGCCAGCGCCAGATCGAGGTTGTGATCGACGATAATGATGGCGACTTCTTTGCGCAGGCGGTCGAAAGTTTCGAACAATTGTTCCACCACGGTCGGCGCCAATCCTTCGAAAGGTTCATCCAGCAACAGCACCCGCACGTCGCCGGACAGCGCGCGTGCCACCGCTACCATCTGCTGCTCACCTCCCGAGAGATAGTCCGCCGGACTGTCGAGCCGTTCGCGAATCCGCGGGAAATATTCGTAGATACGCTCCCGCGTCCAGTGCACGCCATTGCCGGTCTGGCGCTTCAACCCGCCAAGTTCGAGATTTTGCTCGACGCTCATCCCCGCAAACAGGCCGCGGCCCTGCGGCACATAGCCGATGCCGAGCCGCGCGCTTTCCGCCGAGGACAGGCCGATCAGCTCGTGGCCGGCGAGCTTGATCGAGCCGTTCGAAGCCGGTGCGATGCCGATCAGGGTTTTCAGCAGCGTCGACTTGCCGGCACCGTTGCGGCCGAGCAGTGCGATGATCTCGTTGTCATGCAGCGTGAAATTGACTTCATTGAGGATGTGGCTCTTGCCGTAGAAGGTGTCGATATGAGCAACGGTCAACAGCGGTGTGGGGGTAGCTGCAGTCTCGCGCGGCCGGGCCGCAATCTCGGTGTTGCCGGAGCCGATATAGACTTCCTGGACCCTTGGGCTTGCACGGGCGTCCTCGACCGAGCCGTCGAGCAAGACGCGGCCTTCATTCATGACCGTGACATAATCGGCAAGCTGGAATACGCGGTCGATATCGTGCTCAACCAGCAGCACCGGCAAATCTGCCGAGATCCGCTTGATGATGGCGCCGATGCGCTCGCGCTCGGCAGCAGCAAGGCCGGCGAGCGGTTCGTCGAGCAGCAGCACGCGCGGCGCGGTGGCCAGCGCTACCCCCATATCGAGCAACCGCTGTCCGCCATATGACAGCAAGCCGGCCTCGGCCTTCTCGATACCAGCGAGCCCGAGATAGCGGATGACAGCGTCGGTCTCGCCATTGATGTCCTCGATCGATAGCGCGTTGGTGAGCGGGTCGAAGCGTTGCGGATGGCGTGCCTGCACCGCGAGGCGAATGTTCTCGCCGACACTCAGAGCTGGAAATAGATTGGTGATCTGAAACGAGCGGCCGATGCCAGCGGATGCGATCTGCTCCGGCGTCTCACCTGCGATCGGCTGGCCCAACAGCGACACCGTTCCCTGATCCGGCGTGTACATTCCGGACAACAGGTTGAATGCGGTGGTCTTGCCGGCGCCATTGGGGCCGATCAGCGCATGCAGCGTGCGGTCGGCAATGCTGATATCAACGCCCTGGACCGCCTTGATGCCGCCGAAGCTCTTGACGATGTGTCGGGCCGCGAGCACAGCCCCATCAACGGTCGTTTTCGGCCGCAGAAATTCCGGCAGCGGCAGCACTTCGATCCGGCGCGCCGACATCGCGGCGTCCTCGACCACCTTCTTGCGGAACGGTGCGATCAGCCGCTCACCGATGCCGACGAGACCTGACGGCGAGAAGATGATGAAGCCAACGAAAACGAGACCGAACCAGAAAAGCCAGTTCTCAGTATAGATGCCGAGAAATTCGCGAAACAGGATGAAGAACAGTGCGCCGAGCGCAGGGCCGAGAAAGCTGCGCATGCCGCCGATCACCACCATCGCCAGCAGATCGCCGGAGAATGACACCGAGATCGGATCGGCCGAAGTCATGCGGTTCTGGTACAGCAGCAGGATGCCGGCAAGGCCGGTGATGGCGGCGGACAGCACGAAGGCCAACAGCTTGTAGCGATTGGTCGGATAGCCGAGAAAGCGCGCGCGCTGCTCGTTCTCGCGGATTGCCACCAGCACGCTGCCGACGGTCGAGTTGTGGAAGCGCCACAGCAGGGCCAGCACCAGCATGGCGATGCCGGCGACCAGCCAGTAGTAATCGGTCGAGGATTCCAGATTGAAGCCGAGCAGGGTCGGCCGGGTGATGCCGCCGATGCCGTTCTCGCCGCCGGTGACTTCGGTCCAGCGGAACGATACCGCATAGAGCATCGCCGCCAGCGCCAGCGTCAGCAACGAGAAATACACCCCGCGCCGCCTTAGGATCAAAAATCCGAACGCGGTCGCGACCGCGGCCACGATCAGAACGCCGCCGAGGATCGGGCCGAACAGCGAATCGTGCATCCAATTGCGCTGCAGCAGCGCCGCCGCATAGGCCGCAAGGCCGAACCAGGCGCCGTGGCCGAACGATACCAGGCCGGTATGTCCGACCAGGATATTCAGC
>JAQGKA010000396.1 GCA_028290355.1 Tardiphaga sp.
CGTCGCAAACGCGAACCATCTGCGCACCGCCGCCTTCGTATTTGCCTTCCTGCCCAGGAATATGGCGAAGATATTTCGGCTGCGCGGGATCGGTGACGTCGACGATGGAGGTGCCGTTCGGCTCGGCCTTTCCAGTCTGCGGATTGACTGGATCGGGCACTTCATCGGTGCCGCCATGATGTCCGATGTAGGCGATCCAGCGATCGCCTTGATGATGGATCGTCGGCTGATAGCCGCTTCGCGCCTGCAGGTCGTTCATGCCCACCAGTTGCATGTTCGAGGCCTCTGGCGGCGCGCCGATCACCTGTTGCTGCGCGTAGGCGCCGGGGCTCCACGCGCTGAATGCGATCCAGATGCAGGAAGCGAGTTTAAGACGACCGATGATCATTTTCTTCACTCCTATTTCATCAGTAAAGCGCAGTGCTTCAGTGTAATTTTCTGGACATCAGGCTCACGCAAGATAGTTTGTGCGCATCAGGAGCGAAGCGCTCCGATTCATGCCAAAAATGATAGGGAGATACACGATGAGTCAGCCGCACGGCCGCATCATGCGCCCCAGCGAAATCACGCCGCACGAGCGCGGCGGCGGCGCCCGCACGACGCCGCTGGTGACCCGCGGTATTGGGTCGACGAGCCTTCTCAACGGCATCACCGAATTCGGTCCTGGCGCGGCCATTCCGCTGCACACCCACAATTGCGAAGAGAGCGTCATGGTGCTGGAAGGCGAAGCGATCGCTGAACTCGACGGCATCCAGCACCGCATAGCCGCGACGGACACGACGTGGGTCCCCGCCAACCTTCCCCACCGGTTCATCAACGCATCCAAGACCGAAAAAATGCGGATCTTCTGGACCTATGCATCGATCGATGCGACGCGCACGATCGTGGCGACCGGCGAGACGCGCTCGGTCGACTCGGAGCGAACCTGACGCTCTGCTTTGCGGGTGTGAAACTTGCTGTTTCATTTGGCCGCGATGCCCATCTCCTCAATCAGCTTGCCGTATCTGGCGAGCTGATCGCGTGTCAGCACACGCAGCTCCTCGGGCGAACTGCCCCTGATCGCGAGTCCCTGCTCATCGAGCTTCCGGCGCGTTTCCGGATCAGCAAGTGCCTTGAGCACTTCCTCATTGAGCTTAGTCACGATGTCCTTTGGGGTGCCGGCCGGAGCCACGATGGCGAACCACGAATTGAACAGAAATCCGGGAAGGCCGGATTCGGATACTGTGGGCACATCGGGAAATTGCGCCAGCCGTGCCTGGGTCGTGACGCCAATAAGCTTGACCTGGTCGCCGCGCACCAGTGCTATCACCGTTCCGAGCCCCTGGAAGGCGACCGGGATCTGACCCGCGGCAACATCGACCGCTGCCTGGGTTGCGCCCTTGTAGGGCACATGGGTCAACGAGATGCCGGCGCCGGATGCGAACATCGCCATCGCCAGATGTTGCGGACTCCCCACGCCGCCCGAACCATAGTCGATTTTTCCCGGCGAGGCTTTTGCGGCAGCAATCAGGTCCGCCGCGGTATTGAAGCCGGATTGCCCGTTGGTAATCAACCCCCATTCGACGGTCGCGACCAGTGAGATCGGCTCGAAATCCTTCAGCACATCCCAACGCAGTTTGGGCTGCAAGGCAGGCACCATGGTCATGATGCTGTCGTTGAATCCCCCGATCGTGTAGCCATCCGGCGTTGCCCTTGCCACCTGCTCGGCCCCGATGACGCCAGCCGCGCCTGGCTGATTCATGATGACAAACTGCTGGCCCATGTTTTGCGCCATCTTCTGCGTAACGATGCGCGCCGCGACATCCACCGCGCTTCCTGCCGCCAGCGGAATGATCATCCGGATCGGCCGGTCGGGATAGGTTGCCTGCGCAAAAGCAGAATGGGCGAAAAGACAAAACGCGAGCGCAGAGATAGACGAGCGACGAAAACGCATATTGGATTCTCCTAAATGAGCTTCGCAATTCCAAGTTCGCCAGCGAGCTTGTCGAGCCCCTGCAGCAATGCCGAGGCGATGGGGATTCCATCGCTAGACCGGCGCTCGCGTATTTCGTGGCTGCGTTCGCCGGGAACATAAATTCGGTCAACACCGGGTATCCGTGCGCTGCCCCGCAGATCGCCGATCAGTCTGTCGACGCTCGACTTGAAAACATCGACCTCGCCGAAGGCCGCGATATTGATCGCGGCGATGGCCTGACCGGTATTGGTGACACTGCCGTCGTCATGATTGAAATCGATGACGTCCTTTCCCATCGCCGCGCCGCCCAACGTTCCCGCCAGCAGGCCGATGATCAAGGCAAGTCCATATCCCTTGTAGCCCGCCTCCATGCCGCCGAGCGGCAATAGCATGCCCTCCTCGGCACGTTTGGGATCGGTGAGCGGCTTGCCTTCGCGATCGATCATCCAGCCTTCCGGCATGGTCTCGCCGCGCAATGCCTTGGTCTTGACCTTGCCGTAGGCCGCAACTGTCGTCGCCATATCGAGTACAATGGCCCACTCGTTGCCAGCCGGGATCGCTGCGGCGATCGGATTGGTCGATAGCAGCATGTCGAGTCCGCCCCAGGGCGGCAGATGATTGGCGTTGCCGACCGCGAAATACAGACCGATCATGTCGTGGGCCAGGGGCATGCTCGCATAGAGCGACGCCGGTCCGGCATGATTGCTGAATTGCGAACTGACCCACGCAATCCCGGTGATGCGGGCTTTTTCAATGGCGATCTCGGCCGCGCGCTTCATCACGAGATGGCCCATGCCATTGTCACCATCGATCAAGGCCGTGCCTGGGTGGTCGCGTACCACCCTGATATTCGGTGACACGTTGAAACCGCCGGCCTTGATGCGGCGGGCATATTGCGGCAGCCGGGTCACGCCGTGTCCATCGGACCCCTGCAGATCCGCCTGGGCCATCAGCGTTGCCACGGTCTTCGCATCCGCGGCCGGCAAGCCCAATACGGTCAGGGCCTCCCGGATAAAGGCCACCAGACGATCAAACGATACGTTCAGTTCAGCTTGCACAGTGCCGCTCCAGTCCAGAATTGTTTCAATCGAAAGCAGCAGAAGGAATCGCCGTCGGCGGTCTGATCTTGCGGATGCGCGCGTAGACCTGCGCCAGAATCAGAAACAGCGACAACGCCAGGAATGTCGCACTGATCGGATGATCGATGAAGATCCGCAGGCTGCCCCGGGAAATCAACAGCGAACGGCGGAAATTTTCCTCCAGCCGCGGTCCAAGGACAAAGCCAAGCAGGATCGGAGCAGGCTCGAAACGCAGCTGAATAAGAAGATAGCCGAACATTCCGCAGATCAACGTCGAGCCGACGTCGAACATGTCATTGCGCGCGGCATAGACGCCGATGCAGACGAAGAACAAAGCGGTAGGATAGAGATAGCGATAGGGTGCGGTCAGCAACTTCACCCAGACGCCGATCATCGGCACGTTCAGAAACACCAGGATGATGTTGCCGATCCAGAAGCTGGCGATCAGTCCCCAGAAAATATCGGGATGCTCGACAATCAGGCGGGGTCCCGGCGTGATGCCCTGGATCATCAAGGCGCCCATCAGCAAAGCCATCACGGCATCGCCGGGAATTCCGAGGCTCATCGTCGGAATGAAGTCGCCCTGCACGGCGGAATGCGTCGATGCCTCGGGGCTTGCAACACCCTCGATCGCACCGTGGCCGAAACGTTCCGGCGTCTTGGACACTTTCTTCTCGGCAGCATAGGCCACGAACGACGCGATGGTCGGACCCGTGCCGGGGATCAGCGAGCACAGCGAGCCGATCAGCGTCCCCCGCAAGATAGGAAACGCGGCCCGTTTCACGTCGGCGCCAGACGGTCGAAGATCGCGAAAGCCCAGCTTGGTATAGGTCGCATTGATCGGCACCGTATTGTTGACGCTCTTCAGGAACTCGGCGATGCCAAACAAACCGAGCGAGACCGCGACGAGTTCGATACCGTCGGAGAGATCGATCAGCCCGAACGTGAAACGCTCGCTGCCGGTGTTCACGTCGGTGCCTATCAGGCTCAGGAGAATGCCGAGCAGCGTCATCGCGACGCCTTTGAGCGGCGATCCCTTCGCCAGCGTCGATCCCGCCAGAAGTCCCAGCAGCATCAGCGAGCAGATCTCGGTGGGACCGAACTGAAAGGCGATCTTGGCGATGAACGGCGCCATGAAGACCATCTGCAAAATACCGAAGGCGGCGCCGAAAATCGCGGCCAGCATGGTGATGC